>DNWN01000138.1:0-6281 GCA_003507115.1 Cryomorphaceae bacterium
ACTCGAAATGAGGACTTAAATGGAAGCCCGCCTCAGGTAGCAACTCCCCTTGCGCCACCACGTGGTCCAAACTGTCCACATCGATGCGCCCCATGGGAATGGGCCATATTTTACCGAGTTCATCCGTGTATTGGTATTCCCCCGCCCCGTAGAGATCGTTCCGGCCGCGCACCTTGAATTCCGCTTTCTCAATGCGGTGGTAGGCCCCCACACGGGAAGCCAACAAGGAGGCATTCTTCAAAGGACGCATGTAGGCGGCTTCTTCAATGGTTACACGTCCACTATCCGGGAAGACGCGTGAATCCGCCACGTCTATATTCGGCACGCCGTAGGCCTCCAACACACTCGGAAGCAGATAGAACTCGGCACGTTTAGCTAGGAAATTCAGGCCCTCTTGCGATTCGCGGGTGCTCGTCATACGGGCATCTACCCCGCTCCCCTTCTGAATAGAAATGAGCTTCTTCCGAATGTCCCAATCCGCCTGATTCATGTCCGCTTCGTATTCATTGCGCGGGAAACTCAAGCTGGCATCCCCCCCAATCAATTCAAAATGTCCCGTGTTCTTCGCGAAATCCACCATGGCCGTAGCACGTTGCATTTGGAAGCCCCAAGCCAAATCAGGCGCAGCCCGCACGCGGAAGTCAGCCTTTCCGGACTCAAGCCATTGCGCGTACATACGAATTACGCCGCCCTCCAACTCCGCCTCATCAAAAGCCAGCAATCCACGCCCCTCGAGGCTACCCGGCTGGTAGGTAAGCCGGCCTGTGGCGGCCATCGGGCGTTCTGGGTAGGTCGCAAAAGGCTGACTTAGGCTTTGCGACCACCAGGTCTTTTGGTAGGGCAACCAGTGCATGGAGGCATCAGATCCATTGGCGGACGGATGCCCACCCCCTTTGGGTGGGCCGGGCACCGCCGTCAAGGCATATTGACCTTGACCGCGGGCGGAATCGGGGAACAACACAAATTCAGACGAGTGGCCTCGGGACTGAAGGTAGACCAAATCCCCATCGACACGCAAGCCCGCGATAGACAGCTGAACCTTTCCCTCTGCCTTCCCTGCCCCTTGATAGGCACGCCACCCCTCTGGACCGGTCTCCTCCGTGAATCCTAGGGAGTAATCCCTCTGAACCCGGATATCTTGACGCTTGACCGGAAAGATGTCGGCAGATACAAAGCTGCCCCCAAAGACCAAACCCTCCGTGGACGTGTTGTCCAAGGAGTCTATGGTGAAGGGGTCGATGTTGACATAAAAGTTGGAACGCTCGTATACGCCCCCATATGCCCGGTCGTAATAGATTTTAGCCGGCGCGGCAGACTTGAATATAGGATATTCCGGATAGCGCAGGTAGCTCGACTTGTTGGTGGGATAGTCAATCCAGAGTTCCCCCGAAATGTCTTGAATCGTATTGCGCACTCGCACCAGAGGGCGTGTCCCGTCGACGGCTAGATCAAAGCTTGGCACCGAAAAACGCATCGAATCGATGGCGGGCATATTGAATTGGAAAAGGTCGTAATTGAACTTATTCTCCCGGCTGTAAAACGTGAAGCGGCCTGCCTCGACGCGGCCATCAAAATCAAAGTTTAACCCCTTGTGAATCAGCACCTTTTGCTGTGTCGGATAGAGTGCTACTTTTTGACTATCGGAGAGCGCTATAATTTGGACTCCTACCACTTCCATGTCATAATTCAGCAAGGAAATTCGGGCATTCATGCCTTGTGCCACCTCGGAAACAAAGCGAATCACATCATAGTCTCGACGATTGTCGTGATTCAAAATGTACTCACTGGTCTTGGGCAAGACATCGATTAATTTCTTGTCAATGTCATACCGGACAAAACCTTGTATTGCCAATTCCATCATGAACCGACCACAGGGCTCCAAAGGCATGCCCAATCCCACGGCCATGTCATAGAGGGTTATGTTCTGATTGCCATACGAGATTCCCACTTGGTCCACTTTCACCAAGGGATTTTCGAGGCTAAGCCCTTGAAGCGAGGCATAGCGGGCACTGCGGAAATACTGATCCGATTCAAGTACCATGGGAGAGCCGCTGCCCATGTTGAGGCCTCCGAGGTAAATGCTCGGGTCCGTCACTTTCCATTGAATTTGATCCAACTCCATCACCAAATTGTGGTAGCTGTCGACGTAGGGCGTCATGGCCAAACCTTCATCTGGCCGATTGATACGCAGAAGTTGGCTAATGGGATCGTATTTGACTTCGCTTTTCAAATGGTAGATACTGTCCGAATCCCCCAGGCGAATAATCACTTCCGCCGCGGGACTGAGCAATTCATCCGACCGAATGACGAAGCGCTCGGATTTGAGCTCCAGGATCTGGGTAGTGTCATAGATGAAGGTGAAATGCGCCTTCTGTTCGGGCGAACCCGAAGCGAAGAACTTTTGTCCGATGATGGAAAATCCTCCTCGGTAGTCGACCCCTTCGAAGAAATCGTCAATTTCAATGTTTTGGTCATATGCATTAAACCGGGGGAAAATGGCATTTTCGGGGGTGTTTCGGCCCGTCAAGCGATCCTCAAACGCCCCCAAAGACAGGATGGGAACCGCCTCCCCTACCATACCTTCCTTCATAAAAGACGAGGTGAACAGCGTCACGGAATCCACTTGGATACCCGGCGTACGCAGGGAGGCCTCCCAACGCGGAAAATCGGCATACAATTCACCAGGACCAAAGCCCGCACGCAGCCATTCCACCCGACCACCGAGGGCTTGAGCCACACCAGTGATGGGATCGTATAACAGTTCTACCTCCGCCACTTCGATGCTATCCTGCTTCATCCGGCCAAGGAGCCGGCCCTCGGATAAGCGGAATAACGCCGTGTCTCCATCCTTCGCAGGAGAGGTTTCGATGAGGCCATCCAGATACCACCAGCTCAATTGGCCATCGTCATAGAGCCTGATCGCCAGTGGATTCTGATCATCTGTCAGGCCCTGATAGGTATGCAGAAAGGATTCCATTTCCTTCCGGGAAGCGCGCTTGAACTCTCGCTCTAATTCGCGGAAAAATCGATCGCTTTGCCCCTGCTCGTAACGCCCCGCGGGCCAACTCCAGGTTTGAAAGAGCTGCACAAGCTCCAACCAGGGCTCTGTGGTCACGACCCGGCGGCGGAGCATTTCGCGGGCGACCCGCATGAAGGCTTCCCGCTGCGCATCATCCCCTTCCCAAATCGGATCTAAAAAATAGGCTTGGAAGGTGGCTAAGATGGGCTCCACCTCCTTTTTCCCCACCAACTCAGTCAGGTGCTTGGAAAAATCCTTGGCAAAATCACCCGGGTTATTTCCAAAGGCCCGAACAGACTGCCCATGAAGCGGTCCAGCCAAGCAAAAAAGGGTCAAACAAAGTGTCCAAAGAAGGCCCCGAAGGGGTCCAAGCTGGAGGTCAGTGGTGGGTGGTTTGGTCATGGGGTTGATACACCAAAGTAAGGCGCATCCAGCCGTCTTTGGCCGCCTCCCCCTGGCTTTGATATCCACAACGTTTTGCACATTCCAGGAGGACGGGAACGTCTGCTGCATAGAATCCACTGAGATACAATGTAGCGCCGGGTCGACTGACGGAAGCATAGTGCTCCATGTCGGCCAATAAGATATTCCGATTGATGTTGGCATACACGATATCGTAGGGGCCCTCCGCCACCGCTCCTGCAGCAAGCAATTGGGCGTCCCCCGCCCAGATAGCCAACCGATCTTGGAGGCCGTGAATCTCTGCGATCTCTTGAGCATTCTCCGCAGCAAATGGATCAATTTCAATTCCTACCGCCGCATGGGCGCCGGCTTTCAACGCCAAAACGGCCAAAATTCCAGTCCCACAGCCCATGTCAAGGATTCGGGTGCCCGCCAACAATCCGGAAGCCTCGCCTTCTAGGACGGCCTCCATCATCAAGTAGGTCGTAGGATGGTGGCCGGTGCCAAAAGCCATCTTGGGCACCATCTGAATCACATGCCGGAAATCCATGGGGTCTGGAAGGTCATGAAAGGGTGCCCGAACGAGCACATCCTGTCCGATGGTCAGGGGCGGAAAATGCGATTCCCACTCCGCATTCCAATTCTGATGGGCTATTTCCGCCGTCGTCCACGTGAGGCTTCCCACGGAAGCGGCCATCGGCAGATCCGACAGCGATAGAGGCTGATACTGATTCGCTTCGATGTAGGCCTTGACAACCAAGCCTTCGCTTGTGACGGACTCCACCGGGAGGGCATCCAAATCCACCATGAGCAGTTCCGCCGTCACAGGAGAGGCGCACGTGAAGGTGACTTCGATGTAATCCACTTAGGAGGCCTTGAGCAATTCCACCAGGGCGATGAAGTCCGCAGCGACCAATGAAGCGCCGCCAATCAAACCTCCATCCACATCGGGCTGAGCAAAAATTTCGGCGGCATTCGACGGCTTGCAGCTACCTCCGTAAAGAATGGGCATATCGGATACCCCAAAGGTCGCCTGCATCTGGGCGCGGAGGTACGCGTGAACCTCTTGGGCTTGGGCCGCTGTCGCGACCTCGCCCGTGCCAATCGCCCAAACGGGCTCGTAGGCAATCACGCAATCCGACATGTCCTCGGGATTCACCCGGGCAAATGCCGCATGCAATTGCTTCCAGGTATCCTCGAGGTAGGTGCCGGCCTTGCGCTGAGCCAAAACTTCCCCGACACAAACGATGGGAATCAACTGATTTCGGAGCGCCGACTGAACTTTATCCGCGACATCTTGATCCGTTTCGCCAAAGTATTGGCGGCGTTCCGAATGCCCAATAATCACGGCATCCACCTCTGCATCCCGAAGCATGGCCATGGACACTTCGCCGGTAAATGCTCCGCCATCCGCGGCATGCCCATTCTGGGCGGCTACGGCAATGTGGGCGTTTTCCCACAAAGCATGAACGGTCTGGGGCAACTGCAAGAAGGGCGGTGAAACCACGACGCGAACGTCACCCACCACCTCGGCGGGCAACCCCTCCATCAGCGCTTCCATTAAGTCTGCCCCTTCTTCGAGGGTGTTGTTCATTTTCCAGTTGCCGGCGAGGAGTTTCATAGGATCGGGGATTAAATAAAAAGAGCCGCAAAATTCGGGGTTTTTGGCGGGGTGGACAAGCGAGGTTTCGGCTCAGGACGCAATACGTGGATCAATCCATCGGTAGGCCCGTTCTACTGCCCATTGAATGCCCACAAAGACCGCGGACAGGGCAAGCACACAGCCCATAACCACGGGGAAATCACGCGACTCTAGCGCGTCAACCATCAGTTTGCCGGTGCCATTCCAACCAAAAACGGATTCGACAAAAACGGCTCCAGAAAACAACCCAGCGAGCCAGCCTGAAACGGTCGTTACCAGCGGATTGAGCGCGTTGCGCAGCACATGCTTTTGGAGAACCACTCGGCGCGAAAGCCCCTTGGCATAGGCGGTTCGGACATAGTCTTGGGCCATGACCTCGAGGGCGGAGGAGCGCATCATTTGGGCAATGACACCCAAGGGACGAACTCCGAGCGTTACGGCAGGTAAAATGGCGTTTTGCCAGTGCAAACGGTAGCCCTCGCCAAAATCATCCATCACCCAGAGATTTCCGGTCATCGGCAAACCGGTCCAAGGCGCCAAGACAAACCCAAAAATCCAACCGATGAGCACCGCTGAAAAGAAGCTAGGCATGGCCATCCCCGTGGTGGAAAGCATAACGACCATTCGATCCATTGCGGTTCCCTGACGCACGGCCGCAAACAAGCCCATGGGAATACCCAGCAGCAGCGCCAAAGACATCGAAAGCAGGGCCAATAAGGCTGTATTGGGCAGGGTATCGGCCAGCATGGCGGTCACGGGACGGCCTTTTTGTTGGTAGGACGTTTGGAGGTTCGGCCAGCGCAGTCCCCATCCCCCATCTGGGCGAGTACCCACCGGCAGCAGGCCACCCACGTAGCGGCCGTACTGGATGTACAAGGGTTGGTCCAGGCCATATTCCGCTCGGATGGATGCCAGCGCTTGGGGGTCTTCCACTTGGCCCAGCATCATGCGGGCCGGATCCCCCGCCACCGAGTGAAACAGGAAGAAAACCAAGGTGGCCACGCCCCAAAGGACGATGATCGACTGCACCAAGGACTTCCAGCGACGCTTCATTCTGGCCAGACTAAATTGCTGTCTTCTAAGAAAATAGCATCATTATAATGCCAGTGGTTTTGGATGATTCCGTCCTCGAGCAGGGTCACCCCCGGGTTGGAACGTTGTACGGTCTTTAACGCAGTGCCATCCATGACGGCCCATGGAAAGCGACAGCCCGTTTTG
>DNWN01000138.1:6392-7359 GCA_003507115.1 Cryomorphaceae bacterium
AAGTCGTAGGCAATCAACCAAAGGACCTGCGGAGCGGCAACAAACTCCTCCGTGCGGTCTTCGCCGTTGATCAGGATGGCAAAGTCGTGAATGGGCGGCTCGTATCCTTCCGCGATTTTCTTGCTGTAGGTGCCGTCTTCCACGATCGTATAGTCCGTACGCTCGTACCACTTCTCGTCGATGTAGGCCGTTCCCGAAACTTCTACCCGGCTGCCGTCTGGCGCCGCTAGGGTGAAGTAGGTTTCATACTTGGGGGGCTCCAAGCCGAGCTCTTCGGCCGACTTCATGGCTACCAAGACATCCGTCCCGGGCTTGTAGGCGCGGAAATCCCAGATGGGCCCATGACTGAGCACATGGTTGCTGAAAAGCACACATAGCAGCAGGGTGCCGGCCATTTTCGCTTGATTGATTCGCTCCGGAAGCCAGGTGCGAATATGCATTTGGCCCCAAATCAGAACCGCAATCAGGATACTCAGAACTACGTCCTTGCTGAAACTTTCCCACGGCGTCAAGGGTATGGCGTCGCCGAAGCAGCCGCAATCGGTCACCTTGTTGAAATAGGCGCTGTAGAAGGTGAGAAAAGTGAAAAAGCCCATCATCCCAGCCAAGCTCCACAGTGTGAAGCGCTTGTAAACCCCGAGCAGTAAAAACACCCCGAGCAGCACCTCTAGGATGACCAGAAAGACGGCCAAATACAGGGCTAGAGGCTGCAAAAATGGGAGATTCAAAACATCCTCGCCAAAGTATTCCTCCAGTTTGAAAGCAAAACCCACCGGGTCATTCATCTTGATGACCCCACTGAAAATAAACAAGCCCCCTACTAGGACGCGGGAGATCTGCGTAAGAACGTTCTTCATGCTGGAAAATTCAGTTTTATGAGGGCAAAGGCGGCATAGTTGACCATGTCCTGGTAATTGGCGTCAATGCCCTCGCTGACCAAGGTCTGGCCCTGGTTGTCTTCGATTTG
>DNWN01000145.1:0-2723 GCA_003507115.1 Cryomorphaceae bacterium
GGCCGTTTTGGCCACCCCCAATGCGGGGGACTTCGTGATTAGTATTGAAAATCAGGAAATTGGCTATACTGCGGTTCGCATCGAGCTGGATTCCCGCGAAGAGGACGCAACCGTGCCCTTGCTGGAAGCGAAAAAAGTGGAAGTGGGGGAGCGGTTTGGACTGAATTCCATTCAATTCCCGACCAATAGCTACGAGATGTCCGATTTGGACCGACGTTCTCTGGCGCCCTTCATTGCCTACCTGCAGGCACACCCCTCCATGCGGGTGGAGCTGCAGGGGCACACGGACAACGTGGGCGGGAAGGCGGACAACCAACTCCTTTCGCAGCGCCGTGCGGAGGCCGTACAGGCCTACCTCATTCAACAGGGGGTTCCGGCATCGCAGCTCTCAGCTCGTGGCTATGGAGACAGCGAACCCATTGCCTCCAACGCGGATTCAGCGGGCCGAGCGATGAACCGCCGTACCGTCTTCGAGGTCTTGCAGAAATAACTCCCGGGTGCCCAACGGACCCGTGGAGGCCCAGGTTGGCCGGGGAAAAGGAAAACGATGCGCATAAAAAAAGGCCCCTGCTGGGGCCTTTTGTGTGGAAAGGATGTCCGGCTTAGCCGCGACGCTCCTTGATGCGGGCAGATTTACCGGTGCGATCACGCTGGTAGAAGATGCGTGCACGACGGACTTTACCGCGCTTGTTGATTTCGATTTTCTCGAGGTTGGGCATGTTGACGGGGAAAATACGCTCCACGCCGATGTTGCCTGACATTTTACGAATGGTGAAGGTCTCCGTCGTACCTGAACCACTGCGCTGGAGGACATCGCCGCGGAAGAACTGCGTACGGGTCTTTTCTCCTTCACGGATTTGGTAGTAGACGGTGATCGTGTCACCTGCTGCGAATGAAGGGAACTCCTTCGTTTCGACAAATTTTTCTTGGACGTATTTAATTAAGTCCATAATGGTGCATTTTATGCGTTCATCGATCGGCAACGTGCGCCACGGTGGCCAGAGGTTAGCGTCGCTTTTATCCCCACTTTGGCCCGAGGAGGAGGGCAGAGGTCTGCCACGCGCTTCCAAGGTTCCTCCGTTGAGGACGGCAAATGTACAAAAAAGACAAATATCTTGTATTCCCTGAGTTAAACAGGGATTAGTCTTCCCCGAGGAGATCGGGTCGGCGCTCGGCGGTGCGCTTGAGGGCTTGCTCGTGGTTCCACGTTTCAATCTTTTGCGCATGGCCCGACGTCAGGATTTCGGGGACCGCCATGCCTCGAAATTCGGCGGGGCGCGTATACACGGGCGGGGCCAGAAGCCCATCTTGAAAGGAGTCCGTCAATGCGGAGGTCTCATCATTCAAAACCCCAGGAATGAGGCGAATCAGGGCGTCTGAAATCACCGCCGCCGCCAATTCACCCCCACTGAGGACGTAGTCCCCAATGCTGATTTCATGGGTCACAAAGTGATCCCGAACTCGCTGGTCAATCCCTTTGTAGTGGCCGCAGATAATGAGGACATTCTTCAAGAGGGACATGCTGTTGGCCGCTCTTTGATCAAAGCGCTTTCCATCTGGCGTGGTGTAGATGATGGCATCGTAGGTGCGCTGCGCTTGGAGTTGCTCGATGCAGGCAAACAGCGGTTCGGGCCGCAAAACCATCCCGGCATTTCCGCCAAAGCTGTAATCGTCCACTTGGCGGTGCTTGCCCATGCCAAAAGCTTTGAGTTCGTGCAGATGCACCTCGACCAAGCCTTTTTGTTGGGCACGCTTTAAAATACTCGCCTCAAATGGACTGCGTATGAGTTCGGGGAGAACGGAGATGATGTCGATTCGCATGCTTACGCCAAACCAATTTCGACCAATCGCTCGTGCAAGTAGGCACCAGCCGTGATGTCGTCATAGGCTTTGGGGTTCTCCGTGGTGACACAAAAGTCCAAGCAATTCAGCGGCATGTCCTCTGCGGGATGTACGAAGAAGGGCATCGAAAAGCGAGGCAAATGACACCTGTCAGCCGGTGGATTTACAACGCGGTGGGTCGTGCTACGAAGTAAGTTGTTGGTCAAGCGCTGAAGCATGTCTCCCACGTTGATAACCAGGACCTCCGACGTGACGTGAATGGGCACCCACTGGTCCTCTTTGTTCAATAATTCCAAACCTTCCGCGGAGGCGCCCATCAACAAGGTGATGAGGTTGATGTCCTCGTGGGCGGCGGCTCGGATACCTTCGACGATGGGCGTCTTCTGGCCGGGGTAGTGGATGGCCCGGAAGATGGAATGGCCTTGATCCAAGTGAGTGTCAAAAAAGGATTCAGGTAGGTTTAGATGCAACGCAATGGCCCGCATCAAGTTTTGTCCGACCGATTCGAGTTTTTCATAGGCGCTCTTGACCGTGGCATCCAGGTCGTCAATATGAGGAACGAGAATATTGGAAGCAAGTCCGCGCTCCGACGCATTCATCGGACCCCACTGGAAGAACTCCTTCAAATCCGGGCGCGATTCACCCTTGGCATGCTCCACGCCAAAGGGAGTGTAACCACGTTGTCCTTTGGCTGCGGGATCGTGGGAGCGCATTTTGTCCTCCGTGGACTGATGGAAAAAATGTTGGATCACCGCTTGCAAAGCTTCACGCTCTGCGTTCGTAAAACCATGCCCTTCGATGGCCGCAAAGCCAATGCTTTCAAAGGCGTTTCCGAGGGAAGCCACGAAGTTTTTTCGACTCTCCGCATCTCCGTGCGCGAA
>DNWN01000145.1:2777-5098 GCA_003507115.1 Cryomorphaceae bacterium
TCCATGGAATTTTCCTCCAAAAACGCCGCCAACGCTTATAAAACCCTGTTTTTGCCTCGTGCCGTGGAAGAACGAATGCTCATTGCGCTAAGGCAGGGTCGAATCTCAAAATGGTTTTCTTCCTACGGGCAAGAAGCCGTTTCCGTAGGGACGGCTTTAGCTATGGAGGAGGACGAGTGGATTTGTACGATGCACCGTAACCTGGGCGTGTTCACCTCTAGAAATGTGCCCTTGAAGAAACTTTTTGCCCAATTCCAAGGCAAGGCCACGGGCTACACCAAGGGCCGCGACCGCTCGTTCCATTTCGGAACACGCGAGCATAAAATTTTTGGCATGATCAGCCATTTGGGCCCACAGTTGGGCGTGGCGGATGGCTTGGCCTTGGCGCGAAAGCTGCGGAACGAAAAGAAATGCGTTTTGGTCTACACGGGGGACGGGGGCGCCTCAGAAGGGGACTTTCATGAAGCACTCAATGTGGCGGCCGTTTGGCAGCTTCCCGTCTTAATCGTGGTTGAAAACAATCAATGGGGTTTGTCGACTCCATCCAAGGAGCAGTTTGTTTTCGATTCCTTCACCGTGAAAGGTCCCGCTTATGGGATGGAGGCCCATTCGGTCGATGGCAATGATTTTGAAGCGGTCCATGCTCTGACTGCGCAATTGACTCAGTCTATCCGTGAAAATCCACGGCCCATATTACTCGAATGTGTCACGTTCCGAGTGCGGGGTCATGAGGAAGCCTCGGGGACCAAATATTATCCAGAGGGGTTAATTGATTCGTGGAAAGCCAAGGATCCCATTGACCAGTTTCGATCGCGCATAGTGAAGCAGGGATGGATGACGGAGGCCGACGTGGCTACCTTGGAAGAGGGCTGCCATAAAGAAGTGCTTGAAGCGCTGAATGCGGCCTTGGAGGAGCCTAATCCCGCATTTGATCTGGAGGTGGAACTCACGGATGTCTATGCGACGGAACCAGAGCGGACACTCCCCATCCAACCGACAGGAACCCTACAAACCCTCCGCATGATTGACGCTATCCGAGAGGCCTTATGGCAGGCCATGGAGCGGCATTCATCCTTGGTGCTGATGGGTCAGGATATTGCGGATTATGGAGGCGTATTCAAAGCCACAGAAGGCTTTGTTGAGGGCTTTGGAAAGGATCGCGTGCGGAATACGCCCCTCTGTGAGTCGGCCATCGTCGGAGCCGCCGTTGGCTTGGCGGTGGAGGGCCATAAATCCATGGTCGAAATGCAGTTTTCGGACTTTGTCACGGAAGCGATGACCCAAATTTGTAACCAAGCCGCCAAATTGCACTACCGTTGGGGTCAGTCCGTTGATATGGTCATCCGTATGCCAACCGGCGCGGGCGTGGCGGCGGGTCCTTTTCACTCTCAAAGTACCGAAGCTTGGTTCGCACGCGTTCCTGGACTCAAAGTGGTCTACCCTTCGAATGCGTATGACGCCAAGGGACTACTTCTTCAAGCCTTTGAAGATCCCAATCCCGTCTTGTTTTTTGAGCACAAGGCCTTGTATCGCTCTCAAGAAAGTGAAGTGCCCAAGGAAGCCTACGCCATTCCATTTGGTCAAGCCGTGTGTGTTCAGGAAGGATCAGACATCACTATTATCGCCTACGGCTTATCCGTTCATTGGGTCCAAAAATGGCAAGAGAGCCAGTCAGAAATACGCGCGGAGTTGATTGATATGCGAACCTTGGTTCCATGGGACGTGGAAACAGTAAAAAAATCTGTTCAAAAAACGGGTCGATGTCTTGTGCTTCAGGAGGATACTTTCCGGGGTTCCTTCGGTGCTGACATTTCGCATGTGATTCAGCATGAGTGCTTTGAATATTTAGACGCGCCCGTAGAAGTACTTTCGTCTGCCGATATACCCATCCCTTTTTCTGCGGAATTAGAGCGTGGATTTTTAGCGAATTATCGCCTGGATGAGGTTATAAAATCGGTCGTAAGATATTGAGTGGTCGTTCGTAAATGATTAAAAATGAATATTTTTTTGCTCCTCGAAAATTTTCATCTATTTTTGAGTAGTAATTATAAAATTTTCGGATTATGACTCCAAGTCAATTAGTAGCGCACTTTCGCGAAAACCAGAACAACAACAAAACCTTAAAAAGCCTTTTTGCTTCACAGTTTTTGGGCAAATTTTCTGCTGAAGAATTAGAAGGAATGACAAAGAGCATTTCTAAGGAGCTGGCTCGTCGTGAGGCAGCGGTTGTTCAGGACCGTATTGATTACTTGACGAGCTTAGGATACAACGTCTCCAAGTAATTGTCGAACACCAAACCGACCTCTTCAAGGGTGCCCCTC
>DNWN01000059.1 GCA_003507115.1 Cryomorphaceae bacterium
GGCTTTTCCCCTTTCGGGACATCCTTCCCCAAAAATTGGATGTAGGCCGCCATGGCCTGCATTTCTGGGGATTCTTTCGCCAGGGCGGTACCATTCAGACTGCGCTCAAAACAATCATTGATGCGTTTATAAACGTCTTCCAGTTGCCCCGAACGAGCACGCACTTTGGGATAGGTGGCTGCAACCCGGGAGTAATTGTTTCCAAATACTTTGGTTCCGGCCTCGAGGTGGCAATTCTGGCAATTCAAGCCATTGGTCTTGTTGGCCTCAATCGACCCCCCAGGGCCAAAATATTGCGCGGTGTGCGCCACCAGCTCTTTGCCATAGAGCAGTTGGGCTCGCTGGGCAGAATCCTCCACGGCTAAAACATCCGGGGCCGTCCAAAACACGTCGGTGGATGCCTCCAAGCGCTGCTCGACTTGACTCGTCTCGGGCTTTTCTGTGGCGGCTAACCACTCGGCCCACCAGGCCTTTGGCTGGGTGAAATAGGCGATGTAGGAGAGCAGAATCAGGCAAAAGAGCGTCAAAAAACTCGCCAAGCCCATCATCTGCCGGAGCAGTTTTTGGTAGGTTGAAGGAATAGGCGACTCAGGCTTCTTCATACCTGCCCTTAGTGGGGAAGTTTGTCTCTCAGAATGCCGTAGGTGTACGTTCCCAAAACGGCAAAGAATAAGACGACCAACATCGAGGTGACGCCATAGCCGACATTGACGACAATCGGGCCTGGGCACGCTCCACTCAAGGCCCAACCGAGCCCAAATAGCGTTCCACCGAGGATAGACTTAATCATTTGTGGCTCCTTGGGAGAAAATTCAATGGGCTGACCGCTGATGTCTTTCAGGTTGAATTTCTTAATAAGGAAGATGCCGATCACTCCCAGCACAACCGCCGTGCCGATGATGCCATACATGTGAAAAGACTGGAATCGGAACATCTCTTGAATGCGGTACCAAGACATCGCCTCAGATTGCGCCATGACAATGCCAAAAAAGGTTCCAGCGAGAAGGAATTTAAAGAATTTCATAGGACGTATCGTTTAGGAGTAGAGGTAAGGGAAAATGAGGTGCGTCATCACGAGACCCCCAATAAAGAAGCCGATGACCGCCACCAACGAGGGCAGCTGCAAGTTGGATAGGCCCGAAATGGCGTGCCCCGAGGTGCATCCGCCTGCATAGCGAGTTCCAAAACCCACGAGGAAGCCACCTACCGCCAAGACCATAAATCCTTTAAGTGTCATGAGCGAATCCCACGAAAAGACCTCTTCCGGCTGCATCCCTGAGGGTGCTGCAAAGCCCAAAGCGGCTAAATCCCGCAAGGTGGCGTCAGAGAGATCCACGGCGATTCCCCCGTGCATGTATTGATAAGATATCCAACCACCTAGAGCCGCCCCAACCAAAAAAGTTAGATTCCACGTATTCTCGCGCCAGTCAAAATCAAAAAACTTCACCCGGCGACCAAAGGTCATCGCGCAAATCGTACGAAGATTTGAGGAAAACCCGAAGGTTTTGCCAAAGAAGATCAGGGCAAACATGACCGCCGAGATCAAAGCACCGGAAAACCACCAGGGCCAAGGGTTCAGAATAAAGTCCATCATTTTTGTTGTTAGGATTTGTGTTAGGTCGTTCTAAGATAAAGTTGTCCGTCTTGAGGCACTGTGATGTGTGTCACACCTTCGCTGGGCGATGACGCAATAAAACAAAGCTGAAGGCCTGTTCATTTCCGCTTGGCGTTTGGTGAACACATTCCTCCGATTTCAAGAGCTCGTATGTGTCGCCGAATAGAGCGGCCAACTCTTTGGGACTATACCGACGGACGGGCAATCCACTACATTTTTCCGGACCCTGATGACTGAAGGTTCCCAAAAGGATATATTCTGGTGCCATTTTTTGGAGATTCCCTACGTAGGTGTCCACCTCCGTCGGATTTGTCAGAAAATGGAATACGGCCCGATCGTGCCAAAGTCCAATGGGTCGCTCGGGTACGTATTGCAGTACATCGGAGACGCGATAGTGGATCGCCTCTTGCGCTGCCGAACTGCGCAATTCAAGTTTGGCTTGAGCCAAGGCGCGCAAGGAGATGTCAAATACTTCCACGTACTGGTGGCCTGCTTCAACGAGGGATTCGGCCAATTGACTTCGGCCCCCTCCACTGTCCACAATGCATGCCTTGGGATCCAAGGGCAAGCTGCGAATCCACTCTAGGCTGGGCTCGGGAGATTTTTGGGTCCACGAAACCTGTTGAGACGTCTTCGTTTGGTAAATCTGCTCCCAGTGTTGTCGGATTGTCGGTGTTTCACTCATACCTCAAACATCAGACATGTGAAGAATATATACCGTGATATAGGTCACTGAATTACTTTTAGGGCATGCCTCTCCCCTCCTATTCTCAGTCTAATCAAACCCGTATTGGTCATGTGCATCTCAAGGTGAGCCATCTTGAACGATCTATTGCTTTTTACCAAGAGGTCATGGGCTTTACTTTGACTCAACGCTTTGGCCAACACGCGGCCTTCTTATCTGCTGGCGGTTACCACCATCACATTGGTCTCAATACATGGGATAGTTTGGGCGGTGCCCCCGCTGCGCCCGGACACCCCGGGTTATACCACGCCGCCATCTTGGTTCCATCCAGAGCGGATTTAGCCTTATTTCTTCGGCACCTTTTATCGGTAGGGCATCCCCTAGATGGTGCCGCTGACCATGGGGTTTCCCATGCCTTGTATTTGCGGGATCCAGACGAAAATGGACTGGAGGTATATTGGGATGTTCCGGAAACCGATTGGCCTCGCGACCAATTCGGGGCGCTTCAAATGTTCTCGAGGGCGCTGGATCTTCAGGCCCTTGCTAGACTTTGAGATCTAGGCTGATACGAGTCTGCTGGGTGACAACGAAATCATCTTGACTAGCGAGAACAATTTTTATACGTTAATCCGTTACATCATTGAAAACACCGTGGCTTTCAACAATCTCGATTTTTTCGTTGTCTTTGTTCTTAAGACGGATTTTAAACTGGACTCGACGATTTAAAGACCGGCCAAACTCAGTCGAATTGGATACGACAGGCTCTAGTTTTCCACTCGAACTGGTTTCTACGTGACCACCCATTTCCAATTCAGCCACATACTTCATGACAGATTTAGCCCTTCTCAAACCGAGCGCATCATTGTATGCCTCGGTGCCAACACTATCACAATGGCCTGTAATAAACAATGAGTCCACGAGATATCCGTTTAAAAGATCGCGCAGAACCTCCATCTCAACAAGTGACACCTTCGTCAGCCTGTCTGAATCA
>DNWN01000117.1:0-7217 GCA_003507115.1 Cryomorphaceae bacterium
ACCGATAATGATCCTCGGAAGGACTCCGCGTTCACCATTTTCTATATGGGCATCAACTTGGGCGCCTTCTTGGCTCCCATCATTTGTGGTACCCTGGGTGAACAAGTTGGCTGGAAATATGGCTTTGGAGCCGCAGGTGTTGGGATGCTCCTAGCTTGCATCTGGTTCTACTTTGAAGAGAATAAATTAGAAGGTCAGGGAATGCCTCCGGGCCGAACGGGCGAAGAGCGCTTGGTCGGCAAGGACTTCGGTGTCGTGGCTACCTACATTGCAGGTAGCGTGGCCTTGGTGTATGGATTCTTGGCCTTGCAAGCGGGCATCTCTGAAGCCGCGTTGTCGACGGTCATTCAAGTNNGTCGCGGTAGCTGGCCTCCTGGGCTTGGCCTACATCATTTACAACGGCACGAGCGGATCCGAACAATGGTCTCGCGTGGGTGCCATCATGATTTTCGCGGTGGCCAATATTTTCTTCTGGAGCGGCTTTGAGCAGGCGGGCGGAACGTTCAACTTGTTCGCAGCCGAGGAAACTAACCGAAGCATTTTCGGCTATGAAGTCGCCGCGTCGCTCTTCCAATCCGTCAACGCCTTGGCCATCTTCATCTTTGCGCCCGTGATTGCTTCCTTCTGGGTAAGCTTGGCTTTGAGAAACCGCAATCCCTCAACTCCTGCAAAATTTGGCTTGGGTCTCGCACTGCTCTCTTTGGGCTTCGTGGTCATGACATTAGCCAGCTTTGCCGCAGAAGGAGAAGCCCTGGTGAGCCCCATGTGGCTCGTCGGCGTCTATGTTCTCCACACATTTGGCGAACTCTGCCTCTCTCCCATTGGCCTTTCGATGATCACCAAATTGGCCCCTCCCAAAATTGTGTCCGTCATGATGGGCCTTTGGTTCGCCTCGATGGCCTTGGCCAACTACATGGCGGGCATCATGGAGTCCTTGCTGGAGAAAATCTTCCCTGGCATGAACCTCTTCGTCTTCTTGACCATCACGGCCGCTGCCGGCGCCTTGCTCATGTTTGCCTTGACGCCATTGTTGCGCCGTTTGATGCGCGGCATCCACTAAGCGAGCGCGAAGAACCCCAAAAGAAAGGGGCGCCCGTTGGGCGCCCCTTTTTTATTATGCTCCGGTTGACTGTGGCTTATTGGTAGACGAAATCATAGCCCTTCAAGGTCAACGTCCGGTACTTCTTCTCATCGAATTTATAGAGGCGGGATGGACGCTTGGCCCGTTCTGAGGAACGAATAAACTGATCCGTTTCCAGAAGGAGCTGGGACTTGAGGAGTTTGCGACGGAAATTGCGCTTATCAAAACTTTTCCCCAGGGCGCACTCATATAAGCGCTGAATATTATTTAAAGTGAATTCAGCGGCAAGGAGACTAAACCCAATGGGGCGGCGCTTCACGCGCCGCTTCAACCGCTCTTTCGCGTATTCAATAATTTCGTTGTGGTCATATGCCAAACGAGGGATTTCATTCGAAGGCACCCAGGTGTAGCCCTCTTTCTTCAAATTATGTTCGAGGGCCGCATCTAAGCGAATCGTGCAGTAGTAGGCAATGTTGATGACTCGGCCCACAGGATTGCGGTACGGATCGGCAAACCCATTGAGTTTTTCCAACATCCAGTCCTTTCGGCCCGTAATCCGTGTTAATAGTTCATGGGCTACGAATACCGGATCTTCATCGGACCGAACAACCGAAGAAGGAATAATCCATGCACCTTCGAAGGGTTGCCCTATTTTTTTAGCCACCAGAGTTTTCAGATTTTCCCCGTCAAATCCAAATACCACAACAGAGGTTGCCAAAGCGACCTTAAATTCATCGAGAGAAAACTCAACGCGCATCATCTTTTCGTTTTAGAGTGTCAAAGTTCCTGATTCTACGCAAAAAGAATGCCTGAATTGTATAGACTCTTTAGTTTTTCGCCTACATTCCATCCATGTCTATGGTTTCATCATCCCATTGGGAACACCAACGTCATCACGAGCTCTCCGATGTATTGATTGTGGGTGCTGGGTTCGTCGGTCTATGGACCGCGTGGCATTGGCTCCAACGTCACCCCAAAGGACGTATCCACCTCGTGGACCGTCTGCCCTCGATGCAGGCAGGCGCCAGTACACGGAATGCTGGATTTGCCTGTTTTGGGAGTCCGACGGAACTATTGGAAGATTTGGCCCACGAACCTGAAGACGATATCATTGAGCGGCTGCATCAACGGTATATGGGCTTGCAACAGTGGCGCAGTACATTTTCCGCCGCTGACTTGGACTGGAAGGACGCATTAGGCCACGAAGTATTTAGCCCAGATCAAAAAGATGGGTATCAAAGAGCCGTGGCCGCATTGGATCATCTCAACACTTTGGCTCATCGCGCGGATATCCCCGGGAACGTGTACCGCGTAGCCGAAGGCTTTAGTCCTCAACTACCTCATGCTATCTCCATTCGCCATGAAGCCGGCTTACATCCAGGGAAGGCATATGCCCAATTGACTCACGCTGTCTTGGCTGCAGGTGCTCGTATTCATCGGGGAGTCCCTCTCCCTCCTAAATCTGAATGGACGTACGAAAACGGCGCTTGGCGCATCCCGAGCCCTCAAGGCGTTTGGATGGCCAGAAACGTCGTCGTTGCCTCGAATGCCTGGGCTCACCTTAGCCTTCCTCAATTGGACATCGTACCGGGTCGCGGTCAAGTTCTATTCACCGATCCCATCTCGAATCTGCCCTTTCAAGGGACATACCATGCCGATGCGGGCTACCTCTATTTTCGAAATGTAGGTGATCGTTTGTTACTTGGAGGCGGAAGAAATCAATTCCGAGCCGCCGAAGAAACCCATGACGCGCAAACAAGCGATGAAGTTCAAGCCTACCTGGAAAACTACCTCCATACCGTCCTTCTTCCGGGATTCCGAGTGAATATTGCGGAACGCTGGGCTGGAACCATGGCCTTTTCCAGTGACCAAAGTAAAAAACCCTATTTGGAGGACCTTGGAGACCAAACGTATGTCGCGGCGCGCATGGGTGGCATGGGCGTGGCTTTGGCTCCCGAACTTGGCTTGAAGATGGCTGCCTTGCTTTCCGCGTGAAAAATAACTTCGCAGGCATTCGCACCTAAAAGACAAGGGCGACGCCCGTAGACATCGCCCTTTCACGCTCCAGTTTCCTGGTGTATGACATCCCGTAGGATGGTCTCCCGGTGAAATTTCCAGAGCTAACTCTGTACTCGTGACGCCTGTTTCATCGTCCGTTCCAGCCGGTGTCTGCCTCTGGGCATACTTCCTGTCCGCGTCGGTTCAGGGAGCCGACCTCTATCCCAAGGCCGCGTTGCCGCATTAGCTCTGCGCTATCTTCACTGAGGTGAAGATCCTGGCCCTCCAGGGGTTCCTCCGAATCCTTGCGGATGCATTGGTTCCTTCACAGGCGACTCGGTGCCGGAGCACTTCGCCGGGGCTGTTGAACCGCCCTTTCGGGCGGTCTTCCAGCATTGGGCTACTTGGTTTTACTTCGCTCTTTTCGTTTCCGAATTCTGCTCAGGGTTTCTTGCGATTCCCTGGAATGATCTCTCAACCATTCTTACGTCCTCCACAAATGTGGTTACCCACCTTTGAGATTCTTCCAAGTAGCGCTCAGAACTGTTCTATTTCTAGACCACACTTTCGTTCAATTCGCGTTCTTTTGGTACATTAACCTCCAGTTAGCTCGTTGGTTCTGAGACACATCCCCGGGCCCTTTCGCACCCTGGGACCAACATTGGCCGTTGCCATATTGCTGTTGTGCTTTATGAAAGTATAATACATCCTAAAGAAAACAAGGGCCTGTTAAAAAGTTTGTTTATAAAATTATTTTCAACTATAAAATGCTATAAATCAGCAATGTAACTATTTCATATTTTTGATGTTTAAACACTTTTCGAAATTATTTGAAATCCTGCTCCACCGTCCGAGAAGAGCAAATTTGAAAAATCTCACCGATGTCCCCTAGAAAACTGAATTCAGTCAGGGAGTTTGCCCCCCGATTTCGTCACACTTAGATCTCACTCAAACCCCTGAAACCAATCTATTTAGAATTAAAAAACCCGCATCTCACGATGCGGGTTTAGGGTCCTTTGGTCGGGATGACACGATTCGAACGTGCGACCACACGCCCCCCAGACGTGTACTCTACCACCTGAGCTACATCCCGAGGATGGGCGGCAAAGATATGCAAAAGGCAGAAAGTTTGCACCCTGAAGAAGTCACAATTTGAGTGGAATCAGGCCCTATTTTTGCCACACTATGGAACAAATCGAATGCCTCATCATCGGATCCGGGCCAGCCGGATACACCGCCGCCATCTACGCTGCTCGTGCTGACCTTCACCCCGTCATGTACGTAGGCCTGCAGCCCGGCGGTCAGTTGACGACGACCACCGAAGTAGACAATTTTCCCGGCTACCCAGAGGGCGTCGACGGAAATGCCATGATGGAGGATTTGAAAAAACAAGCCGAACGCTTTGGTACGGATGTCCGTTGGGGACTCGTTACGCAGGTGGACTTTAACCAAGAAGTGGGGGGATGGCATACCATCACGGTAGATGAAACCATCCAATTACAAGCGCGAAGCGTAATCATTTCTACCGGTGCGACCGCCCAATATTTAGGCCTCCCATCAGAGGAAAAATTTATGGGCTTTGGCGTAAGTGCTTGTGCGGTTTGTGATGGCTTCTTCTTTAAAGGACTGGATGTTGTCATCGTGGGCGGTGGCGACACGGCAGCGGAAGAGGCAACTTATTTGGCCAAACTATGCCCAAAAGTCACGCTCTTAGTACGTCGTGATCAGATGCGTGCGTCCAAGGCTATGCAAAACCGCGTGATGAGCACTCCCAATATTGAGGTGCGTTGGAATACAGAAACGCTGGAACTCCTTGGCGACCAAAGCGTCGAAGGCGTGAAAGTTCGCGACCGAATTTCCGGAGAGGAATCCGTCATCCCAGCAAAGGGGTTCTTTGTAGCGATTGGTCACAAGCCCAATACTGGCATTTTTCAAGGCCAATTGGCTATGGATGAAACCGGCTACTTAATCACAACGCCAGGCAAAACGGAAACCGTTCGACCTGGCGTGTTTGCTGCAGGGGATGTTCAAGACAAGGTCTACCGACAGGCGGTTACCGCCGCGGGGACCGGTTGTATGGCCGCGCTGGAGGCCGAGCGCTATCTCGGCGCCCTCCACTAAATCCACCTTTTTGAAAGGGGCGATCTCCGCGCCCGCGCATCCGGCTACCATTGTCATCGCGAGGACGGTCATAGCGGCCGACATGATGTTCAACGGGGTCAAGCTTGACGCGCACTCCGTTAAACTCCGCTTGCTCCATGGCCGTGCGGACCTCTTCGGCTCGTCCAGCCGGAACGGTAAAATAGCCGTGAGCAGGGCCTACGTTTACTCCTTGGACATCAAAGTCACCTAAGCGGCCCACTTCGCGAACGAAATCTTTCAATAAAGGCCATGTAAAGCCGTGCTTTTCACCGAGGTTAATCCAAAAGCGCTGCTCGTCAGTTCGACCCGCTTGACGGGGTCCGCGGTCTGAAGTGGCATCACTCCGTTCAAAATTGTCCCCACGCTCGTTGCGGCGACGCTCATTACGGTTCAGGTCAAGGTCGACATGCTCGGCATAGTGACGGAACAAAACATCAAACTCAGCTGCTAAGAATTTGGAAACAAGCTCTTTGGTGGAAAGACCTTCGAACATAGGCATCAAGGAAGCCACATGTTCTTCGACGAGCTCCATCCCTTCGGATTGGGCTGCGACTTTCTGCGCAAAGTGCTGTAGCTGTCCCAAGACCACATCGTTGCGCGATGGGAATTGGGCACGCTTAATTTCACGCTTGATTTCACGCTCCAGAGCGGTCAATTTGCGGGCTTCCGCATTTGTGACCATGGCCCAGGAAATACCTGTATTCCCCGCGCGACCGGTACGGCCAGAACGGTGATTGTAGCCCTCCAAATCATTTGGCAAACGATGGTGAATGACATGGGTAATGTCCTTAACATCAATACCCCGTGCCGCCACGTCTGTGCAGACCAAAAGCCGAACTTGCTTCGTACGGAAAGCGTGCATCACGAGGTCTCGTTGCTGCTGCGACAAATCGCCATGCAAGGCCGCGGCCGTGTAACCGTCCCCAATGAGGGACTCGGCTGTCTCTTGCGTCTCCACTTTGGTGGTACAGAAGATCATCGCATACATTCCGGGTGAACTGTCAATCAACCGACGTAGCCCTTTGTAGCGGTTTTCGCGGGTAGTCAAAAAGGCAAAGTGCTCAACTTGGGTAGACGCCATGTTCCGCTGCCCAATTTGGACTTGTAATGGGTTATCCATGAATTCCTTGGTGATCTTCTCGATCGGCTTGGGCAAGGTGGCGCTGAACAACCACGTATTCATGCCTTCAGGGGCCTTTTCCAAAACTTCTCGGACATCGTCCAGGAAGCCCATATTGAGCATTTCATCCGACTCGTCGAGGACCAGCGTTTGTAAGGCGTCAAACTGAACATCGCCACGACGGGCCAAGTCCATCATTCGACCTGGGGTAGCGACCAAAATGTCAACCCCTTTGCGCATCGCGGTTTGCTGCGTGCGAATGCTCGATCCGCCATATACCGCCAATAAACGGATGTGACGCATGTTTATAGCATACTTCTCCATTTCGCCGGCAATCTGAACACAGAGTTCACGCGTGGGGGAGAGAATCAGGACGCTGGGCTTTTTAGGCTCAGCGCCACGTTGGCCATCCAAAATTTGTAATAGGGGCAATCCAAAAGCGGCCGTTTTACCGGTTCCGGTTTGGGCCAATGCGATCAAATCGCGTTTTCCCTCGTCTGCCAACAAGGCAGGAATGGTCTCAGCCTGAATTGGCGTCGCTTCGGTAAAGCCCAAAGCGTCAATCGCGTCAAGCAAAGGCTGGTTGAGCCCGAGGGTGTTGAATAAAGTCATAGGGAAATTTAAGTGTGCAAAGGTAGGCGGCTTTTCCGAGCCAAAGTGAGAAAAAAACGTACAGCCGTATAAGCCGGATTCTGTCCGTGCCGAAACACGTCGTTGTCATTGATCTAGGCAAGCGGTCACCCCCTTGCTCCATCTGCCTACCCTCCGACATTGGGCGAGCAGCCCTTAAGCATCGGTCTACGTGGCATTTCAACCCGCGAGGTTTACCAAGCCAGCCTGGTTACCCAAACTGCTGGTGGGCTCTTACCCCACCTT
>DNWN01000117.1:7270-9562 GCA_003507115.1 Cryomorphaceae bacterium
GGCACTAGCTGTCAGACTCCCCTTACGGGTCCTCTGCCTTCCTGTTAAGAAGCGCGGTGCTCTGTGTTGTCCGGACTTTCCTCCTTGAAAATCAAGGCGACAAGGCCGACTGTACGCGGCGACAAAGGTAGTCTATTTTGAGCGGTGCAAAATTTCAATCTCCAGCGCGCCTTGGCCGAACAACTGATACGAAGCGTCGTAGTAGCGCAAACCGGCATCTTTTCGAAGCATTTGTTCGAGCTCATGGCGAAGCCGCCCACTTCCATTTCCATGGATCAATACGATGCGTCCATCGCCACGGCGGCGTGCTTCCGCAATGGCTCTGCGCGCATGGTCGAGCTGGTGGAGCAGTTTCTCGTGTGCACTTGCCTCTCGATGGAGCGGGGGCAGTTCATGCAAGTGGAGGTCCATTTCTATGGGACCTAGTTTGGCCGGTTGGTGTGAAGGCAGAGTGGGTTCCGCGCTGAGCCGAACGTCCAAATCCTTTTGCGTTACCGGCGTTTGGGCCATCCAACGCATTACTTGTTCATCCCTATGAATGAGTTCCTGCGCCAAAAAAACCCGGGTAAATTCTCCCGCGAGCACCTCCACGTCTTCCCCGCGAACAGAAATAACCTTCCCCTCCCCGACTTCATCGAGAAAGGTGACCCAATCACCTACTTGAAACGGATGCCCCATGGGCCAAAAGTACGCGCCAAAAAAAAGCCCCCGGCACGAGGCCGGGGGCTTGTAAACAATCGTTTCCGACTGTGGTCGCTTACTGAAGCACGACGCGGAGGTTGCTTTCGCCTTGCTCACCGCTCAAGCGGATGGTGTAGACACCCTTGGGCAAGTTGCGCAGATCCATCGGGATCTCCACCACGCCATCCTGCTTGGCCACCGGCTCGTTCACGAGGATCTGGCCTACGCCGTTGACCACTTGAATCGAACCTTCGAAGGCTTCTGCTCCGGAGATGCTCACCACGACTTGACCGTTCGAGGGGTTCGGGAAGGCACGAACCACTTGGTTCAAGCCGTTCTCGCCCACGCTGATCGTCGAGGTCACCTGGAAGCTCGTAGAGTCGGACGTACCGCAAACGGTATCCGTCACCACCAAGCTCACAGTGTACATACCGGCCGTACCGTAGTTGTGCTGGGTCATCATGCCACTGCCTGTCGCACCGTCGCCAAAGCTCCAGTTGAAGACATGGCCGCTAGAGCCCGTAGCGTCGAAGTCGAACAAGCCCGTAGAGGGGTTGGTCTCGACACCGCTACCCACAGCCACTGCCGTGTCCGTGTTGATGGCGAAGCTGACTTCCTTGCGGATGTTCGAGCAACCGGACGATCCAAAGAAGACCTGACCGTTCCAACAACGGGGGCTGTTCACCGGGTTGGGGTATGCACCACCGAGACCTTCCGTGATCGTGAACTTCGGATGGATGTACCAAGGAGATACGCCGGCCGTACCCGTACCGTTGGTGTACTGCACCGAGCCGGAAGTCAGACCAACATAGAAGCCATACGTCGCTCCCGCAGGGATGGTCACACTCACAGGCAAGTAGCCCGTCGTCGCACTCGCAGTCAAGTTCACCGTGCCGGAGGCTATTTGGCTCCACGATGCAGCGGACTGCGTCGTATAGTCACCCGGCGTGTAATAAACGATCATCGCAGCCCCCGTAACAGACGAGTTACCTGAACCAGGCCCTTGGGCGAAGCCCGTGATACTCAACGGCGCACCGGACGTGTTAATGATGTTGAACATATTGCCACTTTGACCATTACCACCGGGAATGGGCGTCTCAGCCGAATCCGCCGTGTTCAAGAATTGTACGAAGTAACTGCTCTGACCAGAGGTGGGCACCGTGTAGGTGTCTCCCTGAGCCAAGATCGTCGTATCCGTCAAGCTGTTGAACCAGCCATAGGTCGTTCCTGGCACCGCTACCGCAGCCAAGGTGACGCTATCCTGCGAGGCACACACCGTATCCACCATGCCCGTTACTACCGGCTCAAAGGGCAAGTAGTAGCTCGAGAAGTTCATCGTGTCGTTGCTCGTGCGGCCGTCGTTCGCCAACTGGGTGTAGCCCAAGAAGCTGTACGTTCCACCTGCATAGGTGTTGATCGTACCCACCATCACCGTGTCATAATCCAGCGGAGCCAAGGCACCCGCGTAGGTGGCTGTCAACGTGGTGACATTCGCATTGGGGTCTGTCACCTTCACTTCAGCGCTCATCGAGGTGATCGTATCCAAACCGAAGTTCTGGAAGGCCACGTAGATCGCTATGGTCGAGTCGCCACAACCCCCTGAAGCACCCA
>DNWN01000081.1 GCA_003507115.1 Cryomorphaceae bacterium
GGTTTCAAAGCTTTCAGAAAGGTTGCAGCATGCGGCCTTTTTAAGTTCTGTGCGAGAAATGTTGAGGTCAAGCGTAGCGGATTTCGTATTGATAGAAAGCCCGGTGGCCTCCTCTCGAACGACCACCTCGTCAATTTGCAAGCTGTTATACAGGCTGGTGTCTACTTGGCCAGCAACCTGATAGGTCACCCCTATTGCTAGGAGAAGAAATGGCCATTTCATTATCCTCCGTGATGGGCAGAGACCACCTCTTCTTCGCGGTATTTGCAGCAAGCATGGACTTTAGCATAGTCTTCGTCTTTGGCCTTCACTTTTTTGGTATCGTGTCCCACGCCCGCCACAGTGTTGTGCAAATCCATTTCAGATACCCTCTTCGGATTGAAGACCACAAAAGTGGCATGGGTCTCCTGATTCCAGTCAGCCGTCCAAACCCCATCGAGGCCCAACAGAGCTTTTTCAATGCGCTTCTCGCACATCCCGCAAACGCCATCTGTTTGGAAGGTGATTTCTACTTTTTTCTGCCCGAAAGCTAGGGTTGGAAGGGCCATCAAAAGCATGGCTAGGAAGCGATTTTTCATTTGAATGGGTTTTGGTAAAGGGTGTCGGTCTCCACGCGGGTGTCTGTAAAGGTATTTAAAAAGGCGACGACCGCTTGACGCTGGGTCAAAGTCAAATTTAGTCCTCGGGTGCTCCCCGAATGTGTTTGGATAAATCCAATCATGCTGGGGTCTAGATTGGGTGAATTTGGCTCAACGCCTGAATTGTAAAATTCGATGACTTGTTCCAAAGTTTGGAATCGGCCGTCGTGCATGTAGGGAGCCGTGTAGGCGATATTTCTCAGGGAGGGCACTTTGAATTTCCCGTCGTCGGTGGTCAGACCCGTAACCCCTCCAAGCCCAAGGTCAGTTAGAACGCTATCCAGGCCATTGTTCATGAACTTGTGGTTGGTAAAGAGCGCTCCTCCATGGCAATGGAAGCAATCCGCTCCCGGGGTGGGGCTGTTGGGATTGGATTCGCCATTGAAGAGTTGCAAGCCTAAAGCCTCTTCCGTCGTGAGGCTCTCCGTACCCGCAATAAACCGGTCGAACTTGCTGTCTCCACCGCTTAAAATGGTGAGCATGAATTGTTCCATCGCCAGCCCCATGCGCTCTGGGGTCACTTCTTCGTCTCCAAAAGCTGCAGTGAAGGCGTCTTGGTATCGGGGTTGTCGCTGAAGTTTTTCCACCACGTGCAGGACGTCCTCCTTCATTTCAATCGGGTTGGAAATGGGTTCGAGGCTTTGTTCACGCAAACTGGGCGCACGCCCATCCCAGAAAAAGGTTTGATGCCAAGCGAGGTTGTGCAAAGGCATAGAATTTCGATCCCCCACCGATCCATCTACCCCCAAACTGTAGGTGAGGCCATGGTCGGTAAATCCAAACGCTGCATTGTGGCACGAGCCACAACTTTGAGAACTATCTAATGAGAGTATGGGATCAAAAAAGAGCTGGCGACCGAGGAGAATTCCTTCTACGGTCAAGGGATTGTCTGCAGGCAATGCCGGCTGAGGAAAACCAGCCGGGACTTGCAGGACATAAGGCGTTGTCACATGTGGTTTCTTCCCCCAATTGTCGCCGCAAGAGACTACCAATAGGGTAAGTAAACCGAAGACCAACCAACGCGTATTCGTCACGGTGTTTGGTTTTCGAGAGAGGCAAATTGGAAGCTCTGGCTCAGATTCTCGGAAAGCTTATGCGCTAATCCGTTGTCAAAGGTGCTATGGCTAAAGTCCCCATCTTCATTGGGGCTAAGGGCATGAACGGCCTTGAAGAATTTCTCCAAATCGAGTTGCAAGGTCAAGGTTTTGAAATCCGTTAAATCCAGTGGAGTCTCCACCACCACCTCCATGCGGTTTTCCAAAAGGGCAATGTGATAGAGCCAGGGCGTTTGTGCTCCATCCTTTTGGTAGTACCCTTCCATGGCAGCAAAAATGTACCCACCCGTCCAACCCCAGTGGAGATTGTTGACGGCGGGATTTAACGGGTGGCTGCCTCCCCAAATGCTTGGATCCCCATGATTCGTCGTGCTGTCCAGGCCAATCGCAAAGGCAAAGCCCGCGTATTGGCCCGCGGCAATAGTCGTGGGAAGTGTAAAACTGTTGCGATTTGGCAAGCTTAAATAGGCGTACTCATTGCGAATATCCACGCGTGCACCTTGCTCGTCGAGGAGGGCAAATTCAGAAAGTACGAAGTCATTTCGGGTGAACTTCACTGTGTCGGTGCCCATGGCGTAGGAGGCGTCGTTGTATGAAACGGGGGCATTTCCAGCTCCAAAAACAGGCTGAACCACGACCTCTAGATTGACAATTTCTGGCTTCTTTTCAGGGTCACAGCTTGTCAGTAGGATTCCTGCAACCAAAAGGGGTAAAGCAAATTTTTTCATGGCAACAGAGTTTAGTTCCTTTGTACAGTGCTCAAAAATAGTACCATGGGACTTAAAAAAGAGGAATATTGGAAGGTTGGCATTTTGCTCGTGGTCTTTACCGCAGGCGTGGCCTGGGCCACCCAAATTCAAACCCCCGATCCGCGTCTTCCCATTCTCAATCCATCGGACCTGAATCCTGCCGTTGTGGCAGACTCCATGGAAGGCATTGGCATGAACCATGTGGTGGCCCCTTTCAGCTTGGTGGATCAAGTGGGCCAAACGCGCACCGAAGCGGATGTCGAAGGAAAAATTCGGGTGGTGAACTACTTCTTCACCACCTGTCCGAGCATTTGCAAAGACATGGCAGCCCAAATGCGACGCGTCCAAGCGGCCTATCTGGAAAATGAGGCCATTCAGTTAATGTCACATAGCGCGATGCCCGATTACGACAAACCGGAGATCCTGGCTGATTATGCCGCGGCCAATTCCGTGAATCCAAACCGTTGGTGGCTGCTCACAGGGGACCCCAAGGAGCTCAATCGTCTAGCGCGCACCTCGTACTTCGCGGTCCTGGAAGAGGGCCAGGGTTGGGATGAACACAGCTTTATTCACACGGAAAATTTGGTTTTGATTGACCACAAGGGCCGGCTGCGAGGCTACTATGATGGCACTTCGGCCGATGAAACCGACTTGTTAATCGAACACATTACCTGGTTACTCAAGGAGCGTGCCTCGGACTACCGAAAATCGGATTCTAAGCCATGAAAGACCTCCACGTTGCCGGCTGGCAAGGGACTATCCATTGGGCGGATATCTCGGCCAACCTTGCTGAATGGGAAGCGCGTTGGGCCAAAGCTCCTAAAGCGGATCTCTACCTTTTGCCCGAGACTTTTGCCACGGGCTTTGCGACCCGCACGGAGGAATTGGTAGCCGTCGCTTCGGGTTCTGATGGGGGTGCTCCTGCCGCAGCCTTAAAACGTTGGGCGGTTTCCGCGCAGGCATGGGTAGGCGGTACAGTCTTTGTCCGTGAGGAGAACGGCCGTTACCGGAACCGTTTCTTTTTGGCGGGGCCTTCGGGGGAAGTCCACATCTACGACAAGCGCCATCTGTTTGGCATTGCGGGGGAGGCGGAGCATTTCGATGGGGGCAATGAGCGCGTCGTAATCACCGTACAAGGTTGGCGATTGCTCTTGGCCGTGTGCTATGACTTGCGCTTTCCAGTTTGGTTGCGCCAAACTCCAGGCGAGAAACCCTACGACGGACTGCTCATTGCTGCCAATTGGCCTGAAGCACGCCAGAACGCTTGGGATACGCTTTTGCGCGCTCGGGCCATGGAGAACCAGTGCTATGTCTTGGGAGTCAATCGCCTTGGAGAAGATGGATTTGGCGTGCACCACGCAGGGGGAACCGCGAGTATAGGCCCTTGGGGCGATGTGCTCGCGACAGGGGAACGTGGCCAATCAGGCTGGGTCACTTCCACCTGGGAAGCGGTGCATCTCGCCGCGGTCCGAAAGCGCTATCCATTCCTCGGGGATGCGGACCCTTTTACCTTGGGGTAGGACCTGAAAGACCCTACGGCATCAATGAAACTCCCATGAAATGGGGTTATTTCTGGGTAACTCCCAAACCGTTTCCACCTCCCAATTGGCCTTGATTTCTACTTTTTCTTGGGCGAAAATGCGGGTTTCGGGCTGCTCCCCCTCCCAATAGTTTCCAGCGTCCAAAATGCCATTAGCATTGCAGTCATAGATGGCCTGGAGGGTATAGGTTCCGGGAGGCAATCCAGTTAGGACTTCCGTATGGGAGGTACAGGGTTGATCGCTTATCCACTGGGCATAAATGCCCGTTTTCCCTTTGAGTTGAAGAAGGAATGGCATGCCTTCAGGGTAA
>DNWN01000171.1:0-7428 GCA_003507115.1 Cryomorphaceae bacterium
CGGTGTTTCATAAGAATCCCCAGATCCTACCACCTCGCCTGAAGAATTCATCCAGAGTACGGTTTGATCCGTGGAGTGGGCTGAGGCATTAAGTGTCACACTGCTTGCACCACAGGATGGGTTACCCGATGCCGTCACGGTATCATTAACAGGGCAATTTAAAACTGGCTGCGAAATTTCGAAGTTGTCAACGAAAATATCCAAATCAGTTCCTGAAACGGTCGTCTCATCGTAGAATCCAAATTGCACAAGCCCAAAGTATCCACTCAAAGGAATGGTATAATGGTCTCCAGCAGCACCAGTAGTTGAAGAAGAGCTCAACACTAAAAGTGCGTTGTTTCGATCCCAAGTCTGACCGCCATCTGTTGAAATTACCACCATTACACTGTCATCAGCGCCAAGGCTCGCACCACCTGTGGTGCCATTCCATGGTGTGATTGCCAGATCGAATTCAAGTGAATAATTATTTGTTCCAATTCCCAAGTCAAATACAGGCGAGAACATCCATTCATCATCATATGCGCTGTATAGGTTCTCCTTTGCGCACTGATTCGTGCCGCCGTTCAACCATGTGTCATTGGTCCATCCCGAAGACGTGGATGTAAACACTGTTGGGGACGCAATGTTACCTTGAGCTTCTGTAAACCCTGAACCTGTATAGTTTGGAGAGAAGTCATTAAAGTATGGCGGAGTCATCGCCGTGGTGACGCTGACCGGGCCAACCCATGCACTGTATCCTGAGGTGCCCCCACAATATGAACGGGCATAAACATCGTATGTCGTGCCGCCAGATAATCCATTTAGGGTGAAGTTTGTCGTGTAACCAGACATATTTGTACCCGATCCCACGGTGTAACCACTTGGGCCATATTCGATCTCAAAAGCCAAATTTCCGTTTGCCGAAAGGTTTACACCAGCGGAACTACCAGAATAAACAGAGGTTCCAGTAATGGAAGGAGGAATACAGGCCCCCGCGGGATAGTATGCAAACTCCTCGTAAGAATTGTCGGAACCACTTGTGCCAACATAAGACATAGGAATGTTGGGTGACCCAGATACCTCAAATGCTGATGTAGCATTGATTTGAATTCCTTTGGTAATTGATGGCGTGACAGTGGATGCAAAATAGTTGTAATTCATATCCACTAAATAAATTTTATTCGTGGACTCTTCGAGAACAATTGCAAAATATGAGTAGCTCGCTCCATCCATCTCGTATGAATGGTATACAATCCACTGTTGGCGGTTGGGCGCAGTCCCCTCAATGCCTACTCGTACGTTGTCATTCGAACCCAGGGGAGGATTCGGAGTAAAGTCTCCCCAGAAGGCAATCGTATTGTTGGGAACGGACGCGTTAGGCAGTGATTGGTTAACCATCAAGGCCGTGTCCACTGCGTTATTTGCCACGGACGTATCAAAAGTGACAAGGCCATTTTTGTTTACGCAAAAATGCGATACAGATGATCCATAGAATTCGAAGGCAAATGGAATGCCTACCGTATCAGACCATACGTTGCTTGAGCTTGAACCTGCATTGTAGGCAAGGGCTGTGGTATACCCACTTGAGGAAGATCCTTGCCATGTGTCCGAACTCGTGCGTACTCCACCTGGGTTGCCACTGTTGACACCCATAGAGGTGATGACGTATTGCTGAGCGTTTGCAGTGAATGCAAACGTCAACAAAAGCATCATCAGCGTTTGTAGTTTTTGTTTCATGCGATTAGAGATTTTTGGTAAATAGTGTGACAAAATAGGGATTTTTTAAAAATTAAATGTTAATAATTCAGGTGTTTTTTGAAACAAATGTGGATTTATCCCGATTTTTTGTCCACTTTTTATAAAAAAAGTATCATCAAAACATTATTAAGCACCCCTAATCTGGCATGCACAAAAAAACACGCTATCTCATTGTGGCAGTACGTTTGCGGTCGATTAAAGCGGGCCGTATCCGCCCTCAGAACGGGGGCGATTGGGTTCAGGCGCGTCTAACGGCGCACATTCCCTCAAAGAGTTTTTGCATTGGGCTGGAAGTCGCTGGTACCAGCCGGTCCCTTCCGACTTCCAAGCGATTTGTTCGTCGCTGACCTCTTTGACAATTTTGGCCGGGTTGCCCACCACCACAGAACGGGGCGGTATTTGCATCCCTTGGGGAACGAAGGCGAGGGCCCCCACGATGCTTTCGGCGCCAATCACAGCGTCGTCCATCAGAACGGCATTCATGCCGATCAGAGCGTTGGCTCCTACTTGGGCGCCGTGCACGATGGCCCCATGGCCGATGTGGGCGCGCTCTTCCAAAATCACGTCTTTGCCTGGAAAGACATGGATAATGCAGTTTTCTTGGACGTTGGCTCCCGCTTCCACGGTGATTCGGCCCCAGTCCCCGCGCAGAACGGCGCCGGGACCAATGTAGACATCTGCCCCGATCCACACATCTCCCGTAACATTGGCCTGCGGATGAACAAAGGCCGAGGGGTGGACGATGGGTCGGAGCCCGTTGAATTCGAAAAACATGTTAGGTGCGTTCAAGGATCAGGGCATAGCCTTGGCCCACGCCGATGCACATGGTCACCAGGGCGTAGCGGCCTTTTCGGCGCTGCAATTCTCGTGCAGCCGACAACGCAATGCGCGCGCCGGTCATACCCAAGGGGTGACCAAGGGCGATGGCGCCGCCGTTTGGATTGATGCGGTCGTCCCGGTCGTCGAGGCCCATGGCCCGCGTACAGGCCAAGGATTGCGCTGCGAAGGCTTCGTTGAGTTCAATGACATCCATGTCGTCGAGCTGCAGGCCGGCTTTGGCCAGGGCGATTTCGCTCGCTGGGACGGGGCCAATCCCCATAATTCGGGGCTCGACACCGGCCACGCCCCCGGCGACGATTCGGGCCAAAGGGGTGAGGCCATGAGATTTGAGGCCCTCGCCGCTCGCAACAAGAAGTGCGGCACTTCCATCGTTGATCCCGCTGGCATTTCCGGCGGTCACAGTTCCGGGGGTGCGGAAGGCGGAGCGGAGTCCAGCCAGTCCCTCTAAGGTCGTTTGGGGCTTGGGGAATTCGTCGTGTTCCACGACCAAATCTGGGCCTTTTCGTTGAGAAATGAAGATGGGGGCGATTTCTTCGGCCAATCTTCCCGCTTCCCTCGCCGCGGCGGTCTTTTGCTGGCTCCAATGCGCGAAAGCGTCTTGGTCTTCCCGGCGGATGCCATATTGCTCGACAAGATTTTCAGCCGTTTCACCCATGGCTTCCACTCCATAGGCCTCCGCCATGGCAGGATTGACAAAGCGCCAGCCAAAGGACGAGTCATAAAGGGCGCTATCCGTGCCGTATGGACGGCTGGATTTGCTCATGACATAGGGCGCGCGGGTCATATGCTCTACCCCGCCGGCAATAAATACGTGGCCATCCCCGTGTGCAATGGCCCGGCTTGCTTGATGCACCGCGCTGAGGCCGGAGGCACATAGGCGGTTGACCGTTTCTCCCGGAACCGAAGGAGGCAGGCCTGCAAGCAAGGTGGCCATGCGCGCAATGTTTCGATTGTCCTCCCCCGCTTGGTTGGCGCATCCGAGAATCACATCGGCAATCGCCGTGGGATCTAAGGAAGAATGGCGGGCCATGAGGGCGCGTAGGCTGTGGGCCGCCAAGTCGTCGGCGCGAACATCGCGCAGACCTCCGCCAAAGGAGCCAATCGGGCTGCGAACGCCATCAACGAGGTAGGAGCTTAGGTCCATAGGGTGTCTTTTTTGAATACAGTGCCTTTAAAGAGGGCGACCACATTTTTGCCGCAGGTCACGGTGACCTCGTACCGGGCGATCGTTTTGCCGTTTTGGAGTTCGGTGGCTTTAGCCTCCAATATGTCTCCCGGGAATACGGGGCGAGTATGTGAAATGGAGGTCTCAATGCTAACCGCATGCAGCCCGCGGCTGTTGCTCGCAAAGGCAAATGCACTGTCCGCCAAACTAAAAGTGATGCCCCCATGAGCGACAAAAAATCCATTGACCATCTCTTCGCGCACGGTCATTCCAATCGTACAGGTCCCTGGCCCAAAATGTTGTACTTCGATGCCCAGCCATTGACTGAAGGCGTCGTGGTCCATCATTTTTTGAACAATTTGATCGGGAGACAAGGGGCTCATGGGTAGAAAGTTACGATGCCTTTGGGCCATCCGGAATTTCGATTGCTTCCTCATAACACCCGATCAGGATATCGACGACAATCATGAGGTTGTGCTGTTGGAGCTGCGTATCGGGAATTCCTTTGCGGAGTTCTTGGTGCAAGAAATTGCGGACTTCCGCGAAAACATATGGACTACGGGATATAGCGACCACGCGATCGAGGTCGAGGACCTCCTCGGCTTCAAGTGATTCAAACGCTTCTACGACGCCGGTGGTGACGTCTTCAATTATGAGGTTGCTTATTGGAAGAACGCGCAAAGCGGCCAATCGAAAACCTTCCCGCAAGAGCAAGGCAGAACGGACTAGTTGCTCATGTTCATCATCCTCGAATTCTTCGGACAAATTGAGTAGGAAGCCGAATAGTGCCGGCTGCTCATCCATGAAGGCAGCGAGGTTGAGACCGTATTCTTCGTGGGACCAAGACCGAACGCGGTGGATGGCATGTTCAAACGTGGGTGCTGACATTTTTGAGATTAAAAGGTGGGAAGTTGGACAGCCCAATCGCGTAATAACGGGCAGGTCCGGTAGCGGGGGTCGCCCGTTCGAACATGCAAGGCCTCTAGCGTTTGAAGCGCTTTGTCAAAGCCCCATTCCGAGCCCCAAGCCAAGAGCCCCTTCGGATAATTGACGCCTTGCGTCATGGCAATTTCAAGGTCCGCGGGAGAGGCCACTTGGCGGTACACGGCATCCGCTGCTTCGTTGATGAGCAAGGAGAGGATTCGCTCGAGTATTTTTTGACCCAACTCTGGGTCCTCGATCGCCCCCAAGGCCTTGGCGCCTTCGTGGTAGTCGTAAAAGCCGCGTCCAGTTTTTCGGCCCAGCCATCCAGCTTCCATCAGGCGCTTTTGCGTGAGGTTGGGACGGAAGCGGGGGTCATAGTAAAATTGGGTCCACACGGTTTCGGTCACGGTATAGTTGATATCGTGGCCAATCAAATCCATCAATGCGAAGGGACCCATGCGAAATCCGCCTACCTGGGTCATGGCCCAATCGATGGTCGGCACGTCGGCTAGGCCTTCTTCCAGGATGTTCAATGCTTCGGCATAGTAGGGCCGCGCCACCCGGTTGACAATGAACCCCGGAGTGTCTTTGGCGACCACCCCTGTTTTCCCCCAGCGTTGAACTTCCAAGACGCAGCGCTCCACCACGGCGGAATCCGTGGCAAGGCTGGGAACAATTTCGACCAGCGGCATCAACGGGGCGGGGTTGAAAAAATGAAGGCCAATTAGGCGCTCGGGATGGGCAACTCCCGAAGAGATTGCAGCGATGCTCAGCGAAGAAGTATTGGTCGCCAGAATACAATCGGGACGAACGACATCGTCTAAGATCCGGAAAACAGAACGCTTAGCCTCCAGGTTTTCGTAAATGGCTTCGATGACCAAATCAGACTCTGCCGCTTCGCGGAGATAAATAATTGGCCGAATTCGACTTAGTATGCCCTCACGCTCTTCACGTGTTAAGCGCCCCTTTTCCACCCCGCGGTCCAAGGCGCTTCGCATTTTGACCATGGATCGATCCAGTGCTTCTTCCTTGGTGTCATAGAGGTACACTTGAATGCCCGCTTGAGCCAAAACCTGAGCGATGCCAGAGCCCATCGCTCCAGCCCCGACAACCGTGGCATTTTTAATTAGGGAAGGAGGCATATATAAAGGGTCAAAGAATGGGACAAAGGTCGTGTTTCCGAACAGATCGTTATTTTCCTGTAAAAACTGGGCGGCGTTTTTCTAAAAAGGCTTGGACGCCTTCCGCAAAATCATGGCTTGCGCCTGCTTGATTTTGAAGTTCTCTTTCCAGCTCGAGCTGGGCATCGAGTCCAGCAAAGACCGAAGCGTTCAGCGCCTGTTTCGTGAGCGCGAAGGCTTTGGTGGGCGCTTGTGCTAAGCGCAGTGCGATTTGCATCGCTTCATCTTGTAGGCGGTCAGCCGGACAGACCCGATAGATCATCCCGGCTTGTTGCGCTTCCTGGGCCGAAATCTTATCTCCCAACATCATCCATGCGGATGCGCGCCCAGGCCCCACAAGGCGGGGCAACGTCCAGGTTCCGCCTGTATCTGGCACGAGGCCAATGTTGGCGAATGCTTGAATGAAGGTGGCGTGTTCGCTGGCCAAAACGATGTCCCCCGTGAGGGCCAAATTCGCCCCCGCCCCGGCGGCGACGCCATTCACGGCCACAACAATAGGCTTCATCACGGAGCGCATGAGGCGGACCAACGGATTGTAGTGTTCTGACAAGATTCTGTCTAGGCCCACCCCTTGCGGATCTATAGCCTCGCCCAGGTCTTGGCCGCTACAAAAGGCCTTTCCTGCTCCAGTCAGCACGATGGCACGAACATCTTCGTTACTATGAGCAGAAGAAAGAGCGGACTGCAACTCCATCGACAACTCACGGTTGAAGGCATTGTATTTATCTGGCCGCTGGAGGGTCAACAGGCACACGCCTTGTTTAATGTGTTGGTCAAGTGTACTCATGATGCGGTAGCATTAAATATAGCGAAGCAAGCTAGATGCGACAGTCAGATATTCAGGGGATATTCGATAGGTCCTTTCCCTTTTGTCTTCTGGGTTGGGGATGCGCTGAACGAAATCAAGATATCCCAATATGTCTTGGGCTTTCTGGTTGACCGTCTGGATGGACTTACTTCGAATTTTTCGTTGGTTTTCCCAGGATTTGTCTTCGGTGTTTAGAATGGAATCGATATCCAGGATAGTGGCCGTTTGACGCGGAGGCAGCAGAATCAAAAAGCGTATTAATCGCCTTTCCCCGTCATTCAAAGACAGAACAAATTGCTTCTCCTGACCCGGTTGTGACAAATTGTAGCGGACCAAAAAAGCGATGAGTAATGCGATGGCCACAAAGATTGCGACGAACTCCGCTGTATATTTCTCAAAGAAGAATGTTGTTCGAGACGTATACACAGGCAATCCTGTGTCCGTGGATTTTGACAAAAGCTCTTCCATGGTGAGTTGGGTTACACGAACACTGGGATTTGACAAGGTGCTTGCAGAACTCACGATGACCACTTTTTCGCCTGCTATGAACACTCCTTCGTACCCATTGTAAGAGCCTGTACCCGATATAATGTCCTCGACAATGTACATGGTGTTTTTTGCTGCGTCACCGATGTAGAGCCGTTTATCTATTTCTAATAGGAAATAACCGCCTATGTACCCTATGAAGGTATATTCATGAGGGACTTTGTCGAGGTCGAATGGGAGGTAGCCCAAAAAGCGGCTGTTCTTTTTGGGGAAATCAAACTCATAAA
>DNWN01000171.1:7560-7870 GCA_003507115.1 Cryomorphaceae bacterium
TCGCTTTGGGAGTTGTTGAGCGCCAACCCCAAAGACGACACCGCTTCCAGAAAAGCTTATAATCAGACTATCGTCGAGATGAAAAACATACGGATCGCCCAGTTTATGAAGCGCGTCCAGGGGAGATACGGTGGCAAAACTGTCCATGACAACCCACAGGGATTGCCTTAAAATGAGTTTTTTGCCCCGTTCAAAATCGTATTGAATAATCTGGTTTTCCTCAACTGTGTATACTTTTCCATTCTCCTCGGCGTGCCATAAACTTTCTTGAGCGCGTAAGGTGTTAGCCCCTACCAATAGGCCTAAGGCA
>DNWN01000171.1:7972-13873 GCA_003507115.1 Cryomorphaceae bacterium
TCAGAAACATTTGAAATAATCAAAGGGTTCGTTGCAGCCTTGGCATTGGTAGAGTGATTTGCATGCGGTGGATCCAAAAAGGGATACCAGGGCCGTATCCTCACTCTTACAGCGGGGGCAGCGCACCGCTGCGCTTGGACCCCAAAGACTGCGTTTGTCGGCCGCCTTGCCCACCGGTGGTGCAATTCCATACGCTTCCAACTTCTTTTTCCCCGCCTCTGACATCCAATCCGTTGTCCAGGGTGGGTGAAGGACGGATTCAATCTTTATGTCCGTCTCCAGTACGGAGAGGGCCTCGCGGATGCGGTCGTGGATCACATCCATCGCCGGACAGCCCGTATACGTCGGGGCAATGCCAAGAGTGATGAGCATTTCCTTTACCTCGATGGAGCGTACCAAGCCCAAATCCACGATGGATAAAACGGGCACCTCGGGGTCCATCACGAGGGCCAAGTGTTCTTTGATTCTTTCGAGAGTCACCATGTGGCGTCGGGATAGGCCCGCGCCAGCGATTGCATTTCGGCGAGGATATACCCGTGGTGTTCAGAATGCACCCCGTCTTTTCCTCCTTTTTTGGCAAAGCCTAGGTCGATGGCGGGCAGTGTGGCCAACGTAAGTATGCTCTCTACTTTTTCCTTCCAGGCGGGCAAAAGGCTAGAAACATCCGGCCCAAGGCCCATCTTATGCGCATCTTGATCTACCGGGGCGGGAACAAAAAACTCGTGCGCAAAGGGCGCGTAATGCGCGAGGCTTTGCGCGATCTTGGCATGGCTTTCCTCCGTGCCATCGCCGAGGCGGATAATCCATTCCGCCGAATATTGCGCGTGGTAGGACGTTTCTTTGATGGCTTTCGCGGCAATGTGGCGCAGGCGCTCATCCGAACTTTGGGCCAGGGCTTCCAGTTGGAAAAAATGAAACGTATCAAAGTAGAATTGCCGCGCGAGCGTGTCGCCCCAATGCCCGTTGGGCTGTTCACAAATCAAGTGATTCATGAAGGCCCGACTATCCCGAAAGTAGGCCAGGTCATTTTCGGTGCATCCCTCTCCGATAAGCTCTGCCGCATAACCGTAATACTGACGGGCAAGACCAACGAGGTCCAAGGCAATGTTGGTCAAGGCAATGTCTTGTTCCAAAATAGGTCCATGACCGCACCACGCCGATAGGCGTTGACCCAAAATCAAGGCATCATCCGCCAAATGCAGAACATAGGCGGTCTTCGGATCACATGTGTCCCACTTCATCCGGAATGTCGTAAAACGTGGGGTGGCGATATACTTTGTCGTCTGAGGGGGTGAAGAGGACATCCTTTTCGTCTGGGGAGGACGCGGTGATGGCCGCTGAGGGCACCACCCAGATGGAGATGCCTTCGCTGCGGCGCGTATAAACGTCGCGCGCATTTTTGAGGGCCATTTCTGCGTCCGGGGCATGTAGGCTCCCTGCGTGTTTGTGGGCTAATCCGTTCTTACTGCGGACGAACACCTCCCAAAGAGGCCATTGATGTGTGGCGGTACTCATGCGGCGTGAGTTTGCGTGGGGCGGCTTGCGACGCGGGAAGCTTGCTTGGCTGCATAGGCGGTCGCGGCATCGCGGACCCACGCCCCTTCGTCGTGGGCTTTTTGGCGGGCGGCCAAGCGCTCCGCGTTACAGGGGCCGTTGCCGGCAATCACGTCGAAAAATTCGGTCCAATTGATCGTGCCAAAGTCATAATGGCGCGTTTCTTCGTTCCAGCGCAAATCAGGATCTGGCATGGTTAGCCCGATGAATTCCGCCTGGGGAACGGTTTTGTCGATAAACTCTTGGCGCAGCTCATCATTGCTTTTGCGCTTGATGCGCCACTTCATGCTTTGAGCCGAGTTGGGGCTTTGGTCATCCGACGGGCCAAACATCATAATTGAAGGCCACCACCACCGGTTTAAGGCGTCTTGGGCCATGGCTTTTTGTTCCGGAGTGCCCTTTGCGAGGTGCATCATGATCTCAAAGCCTTGACGTTGGTGGAAGCTCTCTTCCTTGCAAATGCGCACCATGGCTCGGCTGTAGGGCCCATAAGACGTGCGGCAGAGCATGACTTGGTTGGCAATGGCCGCACCGTCGACGAGCCATCCGATGGCCCCCATGTCCGCCCAGGTGAGCGTGGGGTAGTTGAAAATGGAAGAGTACTTCGCCTTGCCGCTATGCAAGTCATCAATCATTTGATCGCGGGATGTGCCTAAGGTCTCGGCCGCCGAATAGAGGTATAAGCCGTGGCCTGCTTCATCTTGGACTTTGGCCAAAAGGATGAGTTTCGCACGGAGGCTCGGAGCGCGGGTAATCCAATTCGCTTCCGGCAGCATGCCCACGATTTCGGAGTGCGCGTGCTGGCTGATTTGACGCACCAAGGTCTTCCGGTAGCCATCAGGCATCCAGTGTTTGGGCTCCACTTTGTTCTCGGCTTCCACAAAAGCCTGGAAGCGGTCTTCTAAGGAATGTGTTTCTCCCATGGGTTGCGCGAATTTGAGGGCAATTTACGGCCAGGTGAACTATGGTTGGTTGGAATGCGTTCTTCCACAAGGCATCTGAGCCTACTTTTGTTCATTCATCTACGATTATAGCCACCTCGATTATGTTGGGATTTTTTAAGAAAAAGAACGCCGAATCCCTTCCTGGACTGCTCACTACCAAAGCCGCTCAGAAAGGAATTAAACCCACTTTTTACTCCAGCAGAGTGCTCGAAGTGCGCCGCGAAACGGCCGATTGTGTGAGTGTGGCGTTGGAAATTCCCCATCCCGAGACATTTTCCTTCGTTCCCGGCCAGTATTTGACCCTTAAAACGCAGATTCAGGGTGCCGAGGTGCGCCGTTCCTATTCGCTATGCAGCAATCCGCTTTCCGGAGAATTGCGCGTGGCCATCAAGCAAGTCGACAAGGGCGTCTTTTCCACCTGGGCCAACACGGAATTAAAGGAGGGAGACACCTTGGAAATCATGCCCCCCAATGGACAGTTTGCCTTGGAGATCGACCCCTCCAACGAGCAGACCTATGTGGGCTTCGCTGCCGGATCCGGCATAACGCCCGTCATGTCCATTTTGAAAACCCTTTTGGAGCGTGCCCCAAAGGCCAAATTCATCCTCTTCTACGGCAATCGAAAAACCCACTCCATCATCTTCAAGTCGGAATTGGAGGACCTCAAGGACCAATACATGGGCCGTCTGGAAGTCCACCATGTGCTCAGTCGGGAAGACCAAGGCAATGATTTGCTTCACGGCCGCATTGACGAAGCCCGCGCCGCCAAGCTGGCCGAACACATCCCTGGAGTCAAAGACGCCGCAGGCCATTTTCTCTGTGGTCCCGAGGACATGATTCATGGTGTGACCTCCGCCCTCACCGCCGCCGGGGTTGCCAAATCAAACATTCACTTCGAACTATTCACGGCCGCCACCCCTGCCGCCACTCCCGCCACAACAAAGGCGAGCAGCGCGAGTGCCGAGTCCTATGTGACGGTCATTCTCGATGGGGAAGAGACCCATTTCCACCAGGGTCCGAAAGACTTTGTGCTCGATGCGGCCTTGGATGCCGGGGCCGATGTGCCCTATGCCTGCAAAGGAGCCGTCTGCTGTACCTGCCGCGCCAAAGTGCTGGAGGGAGACGTGGAAATGGCCATGAACTACTCGCTGACCGACCAGGAAGTCGAAGAAGGCTATGTGTTGACCTGCCAAACCATGCCGCGTTCAGAGCGGGTGCGCATCAGCTACGACGAATAATAGGCTAGGCGGAGAATAAGCGCATCCAGCGATGCGGGATGCCGTCTTCGAGGAATTCCGCTCGCTCCACCACAAACCCGAAGGCCTGATAAAAGTCTACCAAATAGCTTTGGGCCATGATCACGATGTCTTGGTTTGGCCATTCCTTACGAGTGCGGGCAATGGCCTCGGCCATCAAGACCTTCCCCAGGCCTGTTCGGCGATGGGTTGAGGAGGTGACCACCCGTCCAATGCCCGCCTCGGGATACGAAAGGCCAGGAGGCAGCAAGCGGGCATAGGCGAGGATGTCCTCCCCTTCCTGGTACCACAGATGGAGGCAATCGGCGTCCTTGCCGTCGAGGTCTTGGTAGGGGCAGTCTTGCTCCACTACAAACACTTCCGCGCGGAGCGCCAAAATGCCATAGGCGGTGGGAAGCGTCAGGGCATCAAAAGAGGAAATGTGGGGTCCGGTCATACGGGGACCAATGTCGTATTTTTGGCGGAGAGAAAAAACCGGGCGTTTCGCCCTCCCTGATCCCATGGAACAATCGCCCCCCCATCCCCCTCGCAGGGTCCGTTTTGCGGACTTGGGTCGTTGGTCATACCAGCGGGCGTGGGATTTTCAGGAAGTCCTTTTTTCCGAAACCATCGGGCGCAAATCGGCGAACCGAAGCCGGCCAGAGTCAGAGCAGGTTCCCACGGAAGACACGCTGCTCTTTGTCGAACACCCCCACGTATACACCTTGGGGAAAAGCGGAGACTATGCCAATTTGTTGGCCAACGAAACGCAGTTGCAGGAGTTGGGCATTGAGTTTTTCAAAATCAACCGCGGCGGGGACATCACTTACCACGGACCGGGGCAGCTCGTGGGCTATCCGATTTTGGACTTAGACCATTATTACACGGATATCCACCGCTATTTGCGGACCTTGGAAGACGTCATCATCGACACCTTGGCCGAATATGGACTAGCGGGAGACCGGAGCCCAGGCGAGACGGGGGTATGGCTCGATGTAGGAACGCCCTTTGCCCGGAAGATCTGCGCCATGGGTGTTCGCGCCAGCCGCTGGGTCACCATGCATGGCTGGGCCTTGAATGTCAACACCGACCTGAAATACTTCCAATACATTGTACCCTGTGGCATCACGGACAAAGCCGTCACCTCTCTGCATTTGGAGGTCGGCCACCCCATTGATGAGGCCGAACTCAAGGGCAAGGTGCAGCGCCATTTTGCTTCACGCTTTGGAATCACCCTGGCGGAAACCCCGTGGGAGGCCTTGCAGCCTGGGCCTTCGGTGCGCTGAGCGCAAAAGAACTCGCGCAATTCCCTACCTTTTCCCCATGAAACGCATCGTCCAAACCCTGGTGGCCGTGGCCTTGGTCTTTTTGTTGATCCAAGCCTCCTGGTACAGTTACTTGTTTAAGGGCGTGTATGCCACCTACCTGCAAGGGCATACCACCAGCAATATTTTTGACGGCGAATCCTTTGCTCAAGCTCCCGTGGTGGCGCCAGACCCGCAGCCTTGGCCCGTGGCCTTGGATCTGAGCTATGGCCCGAGTGATGCGCTGCAGACGATGCTCAACGACATCGAGACCGGAGCCTTTTTGGTCTTTGTGAACGATACCCTTCGCTACGAAGATTACGACAGCAAGGTGAGCCCAGACTCCAAAACCAATTCCTTTTCGATGGCCAAAAGCATCGTCACGATGCTCGTCCAGATCGCCATCCAAGAGGGGAAAATTCCCAGCTGGGAGGCCAAGGCTATGGATTACCTCCCTATGCTTCAGGGCCCGGGAGCCGCTTCCCTCACTCTGGGGCATTTGAGCGCCATGACCGCGGATATGGACTGGGAGGAAAACTACTACAACCCCTTTGGCATCACGGCAAAGGCCTACTTTGGAAAAGATGTCTTCGCCACCACCACCTCCTGTGCGATCGGTTCAGAGGTGGGCAAGCGCTACGAATACCAATCCGGCGCGACCGCCCTGCTGGGGTTTTGCTTAGAGGCCGCGACAGGTATGAAAATCAATACCTATGCCTCGGCCAAACTTTGGGGGCCCATGGGGGCCACCTCCGACGCCTTCTGGCACCAAGATGATGCCGGCAATGCCCTCACATACTGCTGCTTCAATGCGACAGCACGCGATTATGGCCGGCTCGGCAAACTCCTCTTGCAGCACGGCCG
>DNWN01000171.1:13953-15737 GCA_003507115.1 Cryomorphaceae bacterium
GCTCCGGAGGGAGCGCTCTGGGAGTCCGATGTGCCATTTATTGCATACCGTGGGCATTTGGGCCAATGGATTGTCGCGATTCCCGACCGAAATATGATTTTGGTGCGCACCGGCCACCAAGAAGGAAGCGGTGACCGCGAAAACGGCCTACCCTCTTCCTTTATGCAGGCCGTCACCGAATATGTCCAACGCGATTTTCGCCGGCTACCGGCCACCGCTTCAAGCGAGGCACCTAAGGACGCCTTAGAAGAAGCTCCTATCGTCACAGGAGAATCGGATGCCTTGCCTCTTCCTCCTGCTGGAGACCAAAGTGATCTTTAAATGAACGCACTGCGGGGACTGCGCATTGCGACCGCCCAGCGGCCCTTGCTTCACGGACTTTCGTTGGAGCTCATACCTGGCCAATGTTCGGCCCTTGTTGGGGAATCCGGCTCGGGCAAGTCGCTCACCGCGCTGGCCATCATGAATTTATTGCCCCCTGGACTTCACGTCTCAGGCGAAGGGTTGTCCGAATTGCATCGCCTTCGCCGCGCGATGATCTTTCAAGAACCCATGACGGCCTTGAATCCCACGATGCGGGTTGGGGCTCAAATCGCGGAAGCAGCGCAGGCCCGAGGCAAATCGCCCGAAGACGCCCAGGCATATGCCTTGGAGTGGATGCAGCGCGTGCAGCTTCCTGAACCCGAATTGTCCTACCGTAAATACCCCCATCAAATGAGCGGGGGCCAACGCCAGCGCGTGATGATTGCCATGGCGATGGCCCAAGATCCCGACGTTTTGATTGCGGACGAGCCCACCACTGCGCTTGACCACACGGTAGCGCATGAGATTTTGGCCTTGCTTCGGCAGCTCCAAAAAGCCGAGGGGTTTTCCATGCTCTTTATTTCCCACGACCTGGATGCGGTCCAAGCCGTGGCAGACCACCTGTATGTGCTTCGAAATGGCGAGTGCGTGGAACAGGGCCCCGTCGCCCAAGTAATTCAAGCGCCTACTCATCCTTACACGCAAGGATTGTTGGCCTCGCGCCCACCCAAGGACCGAAAGCCCTTGCGCCTGCCCACTGTTCAGGACTTTATGGACGGGCGTCCCGTGAGCGCCGAAGAGCGCCCCACCTATACGGGGGGAACGCCTATTTTGGAAGTGGTGGGGTTGTCCAAATCCTTTGGCGGAAAGTCCATCCTCTCGGATTTGGACCTCGTTCTGCATGAGGGGGAAACGCTTGGCCTCGTTGGCGCATCCGGAAGTGGAAAATCCACGATTGCCCGTTGCCTCGTGCATTTAACCCAGCCCGATGCCGGCGAAATTCGCTACCGAGGTGAACGAATCGATGGATTGGACCGAGCCGGCCGCCAAGCCATGGCGCGTGAAATCCAGTACATCTTTCAGGATCCGTTTTCCAGCCTGTCGCCCCGTATGCGCATCGGCGAGGCCATCTTGGAGGCCATGCAAGTACATCGTTTATGGGGAACCGCCGCCGAACAGCGCGGCAAGGTCTTGTCATTACTCGAAGCGGTCGGTTTGCCCGATCCCGAGGAGGCCTACACCAAATACCCGCATGAATTTAGCGGCGGACAACGCCAACGCATTGGCATCGCTCGAACCCTTGCCGTCGATCCGCGGGTCATCATCTGTGATGAATCGGTGGCAGCCCTCGACGTGAGTGTCCAGGCACAGGTGCTCAATGTCCTGAACGACCTCAAAGACCGCTTTCAATTTAGCTACCTATTTATCTCCCACGATGAGCGCGTGGTGCGCTACATGAGCGATCGGACGGTGGTTTTGGG
>DNWN01000029.1:0-2209 GCA_003507115.1 Cryomorphaceae bacterium
TTGTTGATGAAGAAACTCAACTACAAGGACATGAAAAAGGCTGGCCTCAAGTTGTCAGCCAAAGACTTGTACGACGTGAACCACGGTTCTTTAAAGGACGCCATCGTGTCGTTTGGCGGCTTTTGTACCGGGGAAATCATCTCGTCTGAAGGCTTGATTTTGACCAACCACCACTGTGGCTACGATGCGATTCAGAAGCACTCCACGTTGGAGAACAACTACTTGGCAGATGGCTTTTGGGCCATGACGCGGGCGGAAGAACTCCCCAACCCGGGCCTCTTTGTCAACTTCTTGGTCCGAATCGAAGACGTCACCAAGGACATGAATAAGGTGCTCAAAGATGACATGACGGAAGCGGAGCGCGCTGCCGCCGTGGCCGAAAAAGCTAAAGAATTGATTGCCAAGGCTACCGAAGGCACGGAATACGATGCCGATGTGGAGTCTTTCTACCACGGCAACGAGTTCTACCTCTTTGTATACCACAAGTTCAATGACGTCCGCTTGGTGGGCGCCCCCCCGAGCAGCGTCGGGAAGTACGGAGGCGATACGGACAACTGGATGTGGCCGCGTCACACCGGCGACTTCTCCATGTTCCGTGTATACGCGAGCAAGGATGGTAAATCATCAGAGTACAGTGCAGAAAATGTCCCTCACCAGCCCAAGCATCACTTGCCCATTAGCCTCCAAGGCGTGAAAGATGGGGATTTTGCCATGGTTTGGGGCTATCCTGGCAGCACGGACCGCTACCTCTCTAGCTGGGGCGTTCAGCAAGCCGTGGACCTCTACAACCCCACCGTCGTAGAAATCCGGGATGCCAAACTGGCCGTCATGCGCGGCTACATGCAGGCGGACCCCGCATTAAACATTTTGTTGGCATCGAGCTATGCGCAAACCGCCAACTACTGGAAGTACTACATCGGTCAGACCGAGCAGTTGGTGAATAACCACGTGTATGACAAGAAGGCCAATCTCGAAGCCCAATTCGCGGCCTGGGTAGCGGCGGACCCCAAGCGTCAAGCCAAGTATGGTGAGACGCTGAAATTGATGCAGACGTACTACCGCGCTACCGATCCCACCGTCAAGAACAAAGTGTACCTGATGGAGGCGGTCATTCGCGGTCCTTCGGCGGTCTTGTTTGCCTACCGCACAGCCCGGGCATTGGAGCGTGGAGTTTCAAACCCCGAAATGATGGGCAAAATGCTTCCCGCTATTCAATCTCAGGCAGAGGGCCATTTTGCCGAATTCCACGCCGAGAGCGACCGCGATTTGATGGAAGTTCTATGGAAGATGTACGCCAAAAATATTTCGCTCGATCAACAGCCCCGCTTCATCAAGAACGTGGGCGAAGTAGGCGGCGATTTCAAAGCCTACGCGGACCATATTTATGCGACCTCCATCTACATGAACGAGGAGCGCTTCAAGGCCTTCTTGGCCAATCCCGATAGCGCCACCTTGGCGAATGATCCTTTGACCAAAGTGGCCAACGATTNNCCGTGAGGCCTACTTCGGCGGTCAAGATCCCGAATTGGCCGAAATGGATGGCAAGGCCTACCGTTTGTGGACGGCGGGTGTGCGCGAAATGCTGCCCAACGAAGATTGGTCTCCGGATGCCAACAGCACGATGCGTATGACCTTCGGTAAAGTCGGTTCGTACGAGCCCAAGGATGGCGTGACCTACAACTACTACACGACGCTGGACGGCGTGATGCAGAAGGAAGACGCGACCAACCCCGAATTTGAGGTTCCCCAGCGCTTGAAGGATTTGTACAACGCCAAGGACTACGGTCGCTACGCAGATGCCAATGGCAAATTGCCCGTAGGCTTGATCACGGACAACGACATCACGGGCGGTAACTCCGGCTCTCCTTTGATCAACGGCAAAGGCGAGTTGATCGGCGTGGCCTTTGACGGCAACTGGGAGGCCATGTCGGGAGACATCTTTTTCGAGGACGAACTTCAGCGCACCATCAGCGTGGACATTCGCTACGTCTTGTTCATTGTGGACAAGTACGCAGGGGCACGCCACTTGGTGGACGAGATGACGCTGCACTTCTAAGAAGCGTTCAACGATTCTTTGCAAGACAAAGCGGCCCTCCGGAAATGGGGGGCCGTTTTTTTTGCTCCCCGGACACACGGATTTTACCTTCGAGTCGTTATACCCCCGCACACCAAACTTTTTACTCATGCTCCATCTTGGACCAAAGGGCCT
>DNWN01000029.1:2255-3238 GCA_003507115.1 Cryomorphaceae bacterium
CGCTCCAAAGACCCCCTCGCCTTGGCCTGGACCTACCGCTTAGGCCTTGAGCCGGAAACAGCCGGCACGCCTACCTTGGGCAACGGCACGCTCTGGTTTACCATTGCCATGACCTTTGCGGCCTTTTTCTTTTTCCGCATCCCCGAGTGGTCGGGTTCCCCTGACTCTGAATGGTTCCTTCCCTACCTCGCTCCTGTTTTCTTAGTGCCCTTGATGGCCTACCACACGACGGTGCAGAAGGCTTGGGGCAGTATGCGCGCCTTTTGGTCTTTGGTTCTAGGCTTGCTCGCCTTGAACGTGGTTGCGGACGTCTACTGGGGCATCTGGGACTATCCCAGCTACGAATGGGTGCACAACCCAGAAACAGGTCAGCAAGTCTATCAAATTCGGGAGGACCCCTTTGCCTTGGCGCGCCAAACGCAAGCGCTCTTCCAAATTCACCTTCCGCTCCTGCTCTGGGGGCTGTTGGGCTTCTTGTATACCAAACTCTACGTGGGCGAGGCGCGGGTGGACTTTGTGCGGCATTCGGTCCAAGTGGGCCTCTTCGCCTTCATTGTAGGCCTCGCTGGAGGCGCGCTCTTGGGATTGACGGCCGGCCTGCTTAGCCTTTTGGACTTCCCTGAATCCTTCTTTGAAAACCTCGCCATTTGGGGCCTCTGCGGACTGCCTTTCTTTGGACACTACCTCTGGGTGACCAACAAGCAGGTGCTGGAAAAAATCCTTCCCACTCTGGCGCGCATCTTCATTCCCTTGTTCCTCCTGGTCGTGGCCATCTTCCTGGTGACCTACGTGGGCCAGGGCATCGAGGAGCTTCGCAGCAACCGCGAGCAGCTCTTCATCTTCAACCTCCTGCTCATTTTAGTGATTGGCTTGGTCATGATGCACTACGCCTTTGACGAGGACAAGCATCCGGCGATCACCTTTGGGGTGGGGGCCTTGGTGGCACTGACCTTGGTGGCGGACGGCATTGGGCTTTGGGCCAT
>DNWN01000172.1 GCA_003507115.1 Cryomorphaceae bacterium
TTGGACTTGGCTTGGCGGCCTTTGGGGTTCATGCGCACCCATTCAAGCTCTCGCTCCAAGGTCTTTCGGCGCTTCGTGACTTGCTTCTCTTCCTGCTCCATGCGCTTGGTCTTCTGCTCGAGCCAGGAGGAATAATTTCCTTTCCAGGGGATGCCTTCGCCGCGGTCCAGTTCCAAAATCCATCCGGCGACGTTGTCCAGGAAGTAGCGGTCGTGGGTCACCGCGATAATGGTACCCCGGTACTGCTGCAGGTGATGTTCTAACCAAAGAATGGATTCCGCGTCCAAGTGGTTCGTAGGCTCGTCCAAGAGCAGGACGTCCGGATTTTGTAAAAGCAAGCGACAGAGGGCCACGCGACGGCGCTCTCCTCCCGATAGGATGGAGATCGACGTATCCCCATCTGGACACTGCAAAGCGTCCATGGCACGGGCTAGAACCGTGTCGAGTTCCCAGGCGTTGCTCGCATCGATGCGGTCTTGCAATTCGGCCTGGCGGTTCATGAGCTTCTCCATTTTGTCTGGATTCTCATAGACCTCCGGCAAGCCAAATTGGTCGTTGATTTGGTTGTACTCTTCCAACAGGGCGACCGTCTCGGCCATGCCTTCTTTGACAATGTCCATCACCGTTTTGGTCTCATCCAACTGGGGCTCTTGCTCCAAGTATCCCACCGTATAGCCCGGTGAAAAGACCACGTCTCCTTGGAAGTTCTTTTCGATCCCGGCGATGATTTTCATCAAGGTCGATTTACCTGAACCGTTGAGACCAATAATACCAATCTTCGCTCCGTAGAAGAAGCTTAAGTATATATCCTTGAGGATGGCTTTGTTGTTGTTCGGGAGAATCTTAGAGACTCCCGACATGGAAAAGATGATTTTCTTATCGTCCGACATGGGGATGGTTTTGAGTCACAAATATCGGCATTGTCTCAGGCATGGTTGTTGTAATTTTCAGGAATCTCATGAACGGACGACTGCTTTTTTCATTTTTGACCCTCCCTATGGGCCTATGGGGTCAAGAGATGGTTCATTTTGCCGGGCAGATTGTCGAAGAGAAGAGCCAAGAAGCCGTGCCCTGGGTCATCATTGTCAATGCCCGCAATGAGACCGCTTTAACGTCCGACGAGCGTGGCCGGTTTGATGTCTATGCCCAAGCGGGCGATACCCTCGTCTTTTCCAAGGCGGGGTTTGCCTATCGCTATGCCTGGGCGCGAGAAGCCGAACAGGTCGTCATTGAGCTCCTCCCACAGAATTACCTGCTCGATGAAGTACCCGTGACCGCGTACAAGCTGACGAGCAACCTCCCCAAGGAAATGCCCATGGCTTCCCCAGGGCGGCCAGAAGGGGCCAACATTCAAGTGCCCAATCGGGTGAAGCCGACGATGGCCAATCCCATTGATTTGCTGTATGACCAGTTTGGCAACCGACCGAGACAGTTGCGGGAGCTCCAAGAAATACTCGAAAGCGAGTCCTTCCGGGAAAAACTCTCAGAAAGCACCAACCGGTCTGCCTTGTTCGAACTGACGGGGCTCACCCCGAACCAAATTGAGGAGTTCCTCCTCTTCTGTCACTGGAACGACAGCGCGGTGTATGCGGCTACCGACTATGACCTGCTGCAAAGCCTCATGCGCTGCTTTGCGGAATTTCAAGCGATTCAGGAACAAGAGCGTCGGAACGCTCCGCAATAAAATCAGTGTTTACCGGCTGTAATTGGGGGCTTCCCGCGTAATAGTCACGTCATGCGGATGGCTTTCCGCGATACCGGAGGCGGTGATGCGGACGAACTTCCCTTTTTCTTGCAAGGATTGAATGCTGTCCGCACCGCAATAGCCCATTCCAGCGCGTAATCCACCAATAAATTGGTACATGACGTCTTTGACTTCACCCTTGTACGGGACGCGGCCTACAATACCTTCGGGCACTAGCTTTTTGATATCGTCTTCGACGTCTTGGAAGTAGCGATCCTTGGATCCTGCTTCCATGGCCTCCACAGAACCCATACCACGATAGGACTTAAAGCGGCGCCCATCCAATATGATGGACTCACCGGGTGCTTCATTGGTCCCTGCCAGCAGAGACCCTAGCATGACGGAGTCCGCGCCGGCCGCTATGGCCTTGACGATATCGCCCGTGTAGCGAATACCGCCATCGGCAATGACCGGCACACCCGAACCTTTGATCGCCTCTGCGACCACCATCACGGCAGAAAACTGAGGCACACCGACTCCCGCCACCACGCGCGTGGTGCAAATAGATCCCGGTCCAATCCCCACTTTCACCGCATCCGCGCCGGCGTCGACGAGGAATTTGGCCGCTTCAGCTGTCGCGATATTTCCGACCACGACGTCCAGATTTGGGAATTGGCTCTTCACTTTTTTCAATGCTTCTACTACGCCCCGCGTATGACCATGAGCGGTGTCGATGACAATCGCGTCTACATTGGCCGCTACAAGTAGGCTGACGCGCTCCAGCACATCAGGCGTCACTCCAACGGCCGCCGCTACACGCAAACGTCCAAAGTCGTCCTTGTTTGCGTTGGGCTTATTGCGCTTTTTGCTAATATCCCGGTAGGTGATCAATCCCAGAAGGGAACCATCGGCCTTCACGACTGGGAGCTTTTCAATTTTGTTCTTTTGAAGTATCACTTCCGCTTCCTCCATGGTGGTGTTTTCAGACGCCGTCACCAAAGGCTGAGCGGTCATCACTTCATTCACCATCTTTTGGTCATCTGTTTCAAAACGAAGGTCTCGATTCGTGATGATTCCCACCAAGGCTTTGGATTCGTTGACCACCGGGATGCCTCCAATTCGGTATTCTGCCATTAAACGCTTGGCTTCTCCTATGAGCGATTGCGCAGTAAGAGTGACGGGGTCCATGATCATGCCGCTTTCCGCACGCTTCACTTTACGGACTTCCATGGCCTGCTTTTCGGCCGTCATGTTTTTGTGCAAAACCCCCATCCCACCATCTTGAGCCATCGCAATGGCCATCGTCGCCTCGGTCACCGTGTCCATGGCAGAACTGATGATTGGGGTTTTTAAGATGATGTTCCGCGTGAACTTAGACTCAATACTTACGTCTCGAGGAAGGACTTCTGAATAAGCTGGGACGAGAAGGACGTCATCATATGTGAGGTATTCTCCGATGACTTTGGTGAACTTGGTTTCCATGGCGCAATTTACGGTCTAAATTGCATGCAAAGATAACGAAAAAGCCGCCCTTAACTGGGGCGGCTTTTCCATGGCGTCTTGGGGGATTATCAATAAATCAACAACAAGGTACCGAGCATTTCAATCGGTTCACCTTGCTTGGAGCGGAAGTTTAATTGATACAAATAGCTTCCTTCGCTGGCTTTCACCCCATCGATAGTCCCATCCCATCCCACGTTTTCATCGGACGTGCTGAAGACCACATTGCCCCAGCGGTCCAGGATCTCTAATTTGTAGCTGCCGGACTCTACATAAACCTGCTTGGGTCTCCAAGTGCGATTCTCGGCCACAGGCGAATTAGGACTGAAGGAATTAGGGATGAAGATGCGCGGCTTATGCTCGGCACAGGCCACGTTGGATACAGAGGTGAATACACTTCCGTCATAGTCCGTGAAGTTGAGCAGGCTCGGACCCTCGGTCGCCACCACTTTGTAGCAGAATATGCCCACATTGTCTCCTGTCGGACGTATGTTGTCCGTGAAGATGGTGTCCGTCGTAGTGCCTACGAAGTTCATACCCGCCCCTTCGCCGATCGAACGATAGATGTCATATTTCAAGACACCGCCCATAAAGTCGCGGTACGGATTCCACGTCAGAATGTTGGTTAAGTTATCCGCAGGCTCCACCTCCAAGAGGATGTTCGTGCCAACATTAGAGGCCGTATCAATACCTCCACAACTGTCCGTGGCCACAAAGCGGTATAAATAGCGATGATTCACGGGGTCCGCCGAGAAGTCCTTGAAGCGAATCTCCCAGGGAGGGGATACGGGTTTGGGAATCAGGCCGAGTGAGGTGAAGGGTGCGCCATCGCGGTCCGCACGCTGGAGATCAAAGTGAATGATATCCGCGTCTTTGTCAATGAAGGTGACCAGTTCGACTGCGTTGTCGTTGCGCACCGACGTCTTGGCCAAGTATAGCAAGCGCGAGCGCTGAACAGCGAGTGAGTTGATGCATACTTCATTGGAAGAGCTGAAGCGTTGTCCTGCGGTATCTACCGCACGGATGTAATAACAATAGGACCATCCACCGATTAAATCACGGGTGTTAAACGCCGTGTCGCCCGGGGCTTTGGTCGCCAAGAGCACACCCGTTTGGGTAGGGCCTCCTGGAGGCGTTACATCCGCAAGGACCCGATATTCTTTTACACCACCGGCCCAGCCGTTGTACTGATTCCAGCGCAAGCGCATGATGCCCTCACAGGGATCCATGTTCTCGGTTAAAAGCATGTTGTTGTGCGCGGACACCAACAAATCAGAGCTTTGGTTGCCACA
>DNWN01000118.1 GCA_003507115.1 Cryomorphaceae bacterium
TCAGCGCCAGCCTTGGCAGTTTTGCGCAGATCAATCCCTCCAATGCCCTCAATTTTGATGGCAGCGATGATTACGTCCTGACCACCGCCCAAGGGGCCAGCGGCACATCAGCACGCACGATCGAAGCGTGGGTCCGTACCACGGCCAACTGCATCCCTGGAACAGGCGGAGGGGTACAACAGACCATTGTGGATTGGGGCATCTTCGCCACCGGTTCCCGATTCACCTTCAATCTTCTCTGGGCCAATGCGCCGCGCATCGAAGTCGGGGGAAATGGCTTGAGTGGTGTGACCGCGGTCAACGATGGATACTGGCACCATGTGGCCGTCGTCTATGACCCCACCGCCACCAATCAGTATAAACTATATGTGGATGGCGCGCTGGATGCCCAAGGGAATTTGACCGTGGCTACGAATACCTCTTCAGGCACCTACATTCAAATTGGCAAGCGGGTGGACGGATCCAATCCATTCACGGGCGATATCGACGAAGTGCGGGTGTGGAATACCGCACGCACCTCCGCACAAATCGCGGCCAATTACAACAAAGAGCTTTGCAGCCCGCCTATCACCCTGGTCGCCTATTACCGGGCCAATCAAGGGGTTGCCGCCGGGAACAACAGCACCGTACTGACCCTCAATGATTTCTCCAACAACCAGCATGGCACCTTGTACAACTTTGCCTTGACGGGAAGCGGCTCAAACTGGGTGGCCGGTGCCCCACTCCCCGGCGGGAAGGACACCACCCTTTCTGCCACCCATTGTGGCGCCTTCACCGATCCATTAGGCACCACCTACACCAGCAGTGGCACCTATACGTACAGCTACACCATGGCCAATGGCTGCGATTCAAGCATTCACTTGCAGTTGACCATTGACACGGTGGATACGGGGGTAACGCAATCGGGCACCCTACAAACCATGAATATCTTGACGGCGAATGCCAGCAATGCCGTCTACCAGTGGTTGGATTGCGGCAATAGCTATTCGGCGATCAATGGAGCCACCAGCCAGAGCTACACCGCCACAAGCAATGGTTCCTATGCCGTCATCATTACCCAAAATGGCTGCACCGATACGTCTTCGTGCTACACCGTCGCCGGAATCGGGCTACGCGAACCGCAAAGTCCGGCAGAAATCAAATTGATGCCGAACCCCTCCAAAGGATCCTTTACCGTGGACATGGGCCAAACGGTGGAGAAAGTTTCGATTGAAATTTGGGACGTGATGGGCCGCCGTGTTCTTCACAAAACAGCGGAAAACAGCGCGCGCATCCCAATACAAACCAAGCTCTCCCCGGGCGTGTACTTGGTGAAGATCCAAGCCAACGGCCAAGTCGTCACGCGACGCATGGTCATCGAGTAATCGCTTACCCCACTTTCGGTCTTCTGCCCGACCTTTGCGCCATGCGCAAGGTGATTCATATTGTCCGGATGTGGCCGACGGCCGAAGATCCCCAGCACGGAGGCTTTATCCTGGAACACCTGCGCGCGCTATCCGCCCATGCAGATCAGCGCATTCTGATTTGGGACGGAAAATTGAACGCCACGCCCTTGTATGGGGAAGAATTCTCCCTGGCCCATCTGTCCACGCCCGGCTTCCGAGCTAAATGGCGCGCTTTGCGGGAGTGGTTGGACACCGACTTGCCCCATGTGGTGCATGTACACGGTGCCGGAAATGACAGTGCCTTGGCCTTCTTGCTCATTCACATGCTCCATGGTTCGCGGATTCGTCGTGTCGTCACGGAGCACCAAAGCCATTGGGCGGAAAAACCGAGCCGGGGGGCTATCTGGACCTTGCGTCTTGCCCATGCCCGAACGGCCGTTTCCGGCTGGTTGGCCTCCCTGATGGAACCCTACAGTGCCGGAGCAGCCATCTCTGTGGTTCCCAACGTCCTTGCGCCGCCTAACCTACCCTTGCAACGCTCGGATGCGACGCATCGGCGTTTTCTCTGGGTCGGCGACCTGGTTCCCCTAAAAGGGATGGGCCAGCTTCTTGAAGCCTGGGCGCGCCATCACCGGACCTTTCCGCAAGACCGTCTGACCCTCATTGGGGGTACGGCAGAGGCGGGACTTCGCCCGGATGACCTGCCGGAGGGCGCGACCTACACCGGTCCGGCCACGGCCGGGGAAGTCCACGAGCGCATGCTGCACCACGATATTTTGATTGTCAACAGCGCCCGCGAAACGTTTAGCATGGTCATCGGGGAAGCCCTTGAACGGGGACTATCCGTTCTCTGCACGCCCATTCCCGGACCACAAAGTGTCTATTCGGGGCAGGGTATCACGTATCGAACGGACCTCTCGGAAGACGACTTAGTTTCTCACTTGGCGGGTGCAGAAAAATGGAACGATGTGCCCCTGGTTCTGAAGGACTTTCGTGCCGAAGCCGTGGCGCAGCAGTTCTTGGCCCTGTACGCGCCGACAAAAAAATAGACTCAGAGAAGGTCGGTCAGCAAGGCAACCCCCGGCCGACGCTCCGTTAAAAAGCCCTCGGCATGGGTGACGTACATCGCCCGACCCCATTCGCGGGAGCGGGCTTCAATTCCTTCTAGAAAACCCGATGAGGAAATGACCGTTTCGGGCTCTTGGCTAGATGCGTCAAAGAACTGGCTCTTGTGCGCTTGGATGCTCGCCATTTTTTGGTCCATGTAACCTGTGATATCCACGGAGAAGTCGGGAACCAAGTCGTAGTACTGAATGTAGTGGTAGACGTGATCTGGGCGATGTGCCACTTGGACTTCGCCCTCCCATTCTGTCTCCAATGCTTTCAGACCGGCCTTGAAGCAGGAGTCCAAAATAAGCTGGGAGGCATGGCCATGGTCGGGATGGCGGTCCTTCGGAGCGGTGGCCAAGACAATGCGCGGCCGGAAGGCACGCAAAAAGGCAATAAGCAGGCGCTGGTTCGCCTCGGAATTTTCCAAAAAGCCGTCGCGCATGCCGGCGTTGAAGCGCTGTGACACCCCAAGGATCCGGGCCGCTTCGAGGGCCTCGGCATCGCGGAGTTCGGCCGTGCCTCGTGTTCCCATCTCTCCCCGCGTCAGATCCAAGATGGCGACGCGATGGCCGGATGCTACATGCTTGGCGAGGGTTCCGCCACAGCCCAACTCGACGTCGTCGGGATGGGCCCCAATGGCCAGAATATCAACAGAAGATGGAATAGGCATGGCAAATTGTTCAGCGGCAAAGTTACTCGACCCCTGCGAACTGCTTGATTTCCTTCGTCAAAGGCGACGTGGTCATCAAATATGAAGCGGTCCACTGGCCTTGTTCATTGAGCAAAAACTTACAGAAATTCCAACGGACATTCGCATGGCTGTTGCCGTTTTGCTCTTTCTGGGTCAACCACTGGTATACGGGGTGGACATTTTCGCCTTTGATGGAAACCTTTTCCATCATTTGGAAGGTCACCCCGTAGTTTTCGCTACAAAAAGACTGGATTTCACGCGCCGAACCCGACTCTTGTCCGCCAAAGTCATTGCATGGGAAGCCCAAAATGATGAAATCCTCCTGGTTAGATTGCTCCCACAGGGCCTGCAAATCCTTGTACTGGGGGGTAAACCCGCATTCGGACGCCGTATTAACAATCAAAACGCGCTTGCCTCGAAGCTGCTCAAAGTCAAAATACTCCCCCTCCAAAGTGTTGGCATGGAGACTGTAAAAATCGACCGCGCCGTTGACAGGCTGGGCCACGCTGTTTCCACAGCCAAGAAGCATTCCGAGTAGTCCCATAAGAAGGAAAGAAGTGATGTTTTTCATGTTGTAACAAAGATACGTCCCCCTATAGGGAACTGGGTTGAGTAGAAATAACCCAAAAGATGGCGCTAAGTTCGACCCAGCCCTACCTTTGTCCTGATGATTCGATTGCGCGCCATTCAACAAATCCTTCAATGGGAATGGGCATTGGAATACCGCCGTTCGAACGGATGGTTCCTTCCCCTGCTCTTCGCGGCCATGGTCGGCTATCTCTGCAGCCTGCTGGTGCGGGAACCCAGCCCGACGGTCTGGTTGGCTTTATTGTGGATGACCATGGTCTTTAGCGCCTTGCAAACCGCCTTGCGCAGCTTTGCCGCCACGCCCGGGCAATGGCTCTACCTCAATCAACTGGTCGCCCCCACCGAACTACTGATCGGCAAGACTATGACCACCGCCCTGAATTGTCTCTTAGTGACCTGGACGAGCCTCGCCCTGTTTAGTCTTTGGTTGGGCTGGCCCCACCTCCCTGAGCAGATGGGTCAAGTGCCTCTATGGCCCTTTGTGGTCAGTCTTTCCCTCGGAGCTATTGCCCTTTCATCCACCTTGAGCTTCACGGCGGCCCTCGCATCTAAAATCGAACGGGGAACGGGGATTATGGCCGTTCTGAGCATTCCTTTGCTCCTACCCACCCTCCTCATTGCCGTTCGCGCGAGCAAATTGGCCCTCTTGGGTGAACCCCTCTCCAATTTATACCCGAATTGGGCGGGAGAAATTCTGATGGCGGGACTTCCTCTGGCCTTGGGCGCCCTGCTCTTTCCGTACCTTTGGCGCTCCTAATGAAAGCTTGGAAAATACTCGGCATTGCCCTCGTAGGATATTCCCTCTTTGCGGGTCTCACTTCGGACGTACCACGTCTAGTGATCCTAAACGAAACCATACGGAATCTTTATTTCCACGTCCCCATGTGGTTTACGATGATTGCATTACTTGGGGCATCTCTCGCCTATTCCTTGCGACTCCTTCGCTCCGGGGGAGACGGAGAACCCTTGAACTTGGAACGCGACCGCCAAGCCCGGGCCTTTGCCGAAGTGGCCATGATCTTTTCCTTGCTTGGGCTCTTCACGGGTATGGTCTGGGCCAAGGCCACCTGGGGCACCTATTGGACTGCCGATCCGAAACTCAACGGCACCGCTGTCACCCTCCTCATCTATGCCGCCTATTTCATTCTGCGCAGCAGCGTGGACGACGCGGAAAAACGCGCACGACTCGCGGCGGTGTACAACGTCTTCGCCTTTGTTCTCATGATTGTCTTCATCGGCATTCTTCCCCGGATGACGGATTCCTTGCACCCAGGAAATGGCGGCAATCCAGCTTTTGGCAGCTATGATTTGGACCATGGCATGCGTCTTGTGTTTTACCCGGCTGTAGTCGGTTGGATTTTGATGGGATGGTGGATTGCCTCCCTCCGTGTTCGCCTCGATCGCTTGACCGCTCAACAAACCCCATCTTGATATGAAGTACCTCTCTTTTTTGCAGGCCCCTCCCGCTGAAATGGCAGACCTCTTTCGCGCAGAGGGTAAAATCTATGTCGTCCTCGCTGTGCTCGGCATCGTCTTTGTCGGGTTGGTTGCGTACTTGGTGTGGATGGAACGTCGCATTCAAAAACTGGAAAAAGGAGCATGAAGCGTAGCTCCATCATTCTCCTAGCCGTTGTCGCCCTGTTGATTGGGGCCCTGTTGGTCACCTTGCAAGACGCCAGCATCTACGCCACGTTTGATATGGCCAAAAAGCAGCAACCCGAAACAGTTACAGTCGTGGCGACCCTAGACTTGGACAGCCCTATGGATTTTGACCCCAAGGCATCCATCCTCACATTCCAAGCGATTGACAAAGATGGGCAACGCTCTGTCGTGCGCTACAATCAGCCCAAACCCACCGATTTTGAGCGCAGCGAAGAAATCACCCTGACGGGTCACTACACCGACTCCGCCTTTATTGCCACCGAAATTCTTATGAAATGTCCGTCCAAATACACGGACGGGGAAGGCATCAATCCCGACGCCATTTACACGGACAACCAACCTAGCACCTAATGCATTACCTCGGCGAACACAGCTTCTGGTCCACCTTGGGCCGTCTATTCGTCGCCCTTTCGTTTGCGGGCGCTTTGATCGCCGCCTTTTTCTATGGAATCCAAGCGTTTCGGACTCCTGCCGAACGTGAAGAGCGACCTGTCCTGACTTTACGCCGTGCCGCGCGCTGGGCTTTCGGACTGCATTCCATAGGTGTTTTAGGAACGATTGCCATCCTTTTTACTGCCCTGTTCAACCACTGGTTTGAGTTTGACTACGTCTGGCGCCACAGCTCGTTGGATATGCCCATGCAATACATTGCCTCCTGTTTTTGGGAAGGCCAAGAAGGCAGCTTCCTCTTGTGGCTCACCTGGCACATGATTTTGGGATGGGTCTTGATTCGGACCGCCAAAACCTGGGAATACGGCACCCTCTTCGCCCTGTCGCTGGTCCAGCTTTTCCTGGCCTCCATGCTCCTGGGCATCTATCTCGGGGATATTAAGCTGGGTTCTTCCCCCTTTATTCTCATTCGCGAATTGCCCGAAAATCTCGGACTGCCTTGGACCGAAATGAGTGACTACCTCATGCGCATTCCCGCTTTCCGCGACGGCCAAGGACTGAATCCGCTTTTGCAGAACTACTGGATGGTCATCCACCCTCCTACCCTCTTTCTGGGCTTCGCCGCCGTGACAATTCCATTCTTGTTTGCCATGACAGGCCTGTTTGAACGGCGCTATACCGAGTGGGTCCTACCCGCCCTGCCCTGGACCTTCTTTGGAATTGCCATTCTCGGCACGGGCGTTTTGATGGGAGGGGCTTGGGCATACGAAGCATTGAGTTTTGGTGGTTTCTGGGCGTGGGACCCCGTCGAGAACTCTTCTCTGGTCCCCTGGCTGACCCTTGTCGCGGCGGGCCATTTGATGATGGTCGTCAAGCACAAAAAAACCGCCCCTGCCACCACGATATTCCTCGCCATCCTATCCTTCCTGCTGGTCCTTTACTCCACGTTTTTG
>DNWN01000043.1 GCA_003507115.1 Cryomorphaceae bacterium
CCCGGCAGTTTACTTTTTAACAACGTGACCGTCGATGAGTTCATACGTTTCCCCGCTTTCGGGGCAATGGGCACGCCCCTGAGCGTCAAAGTCTAGGCGGTGGCCAAATTCGCTCATCCAGCCGATTTGCTTGGAGGGATTGCCCACCACCAAGGCATAGGCGGGGATACTTTTGGTCACTACGGCTCCTGCGCCAATAAAGGCGTAGGGACCGATGTCATGGCCGCAGACTATGGTCGCATTCGCTCCGATACTCGCACCCACGCCGACGTGGGTTCGGCTATATTGGCCCCGCCGAATGACACCGGAGCGCGGATTGATTACGTTCGTAAAGACACAGGATGGCCCTAAAAATACATCGTCGTCACAGGTAACCCCCGTATAGATGCTGACGTTGTTTTGAACCTTCACATTGTTCCCCAAAACGACATCGGGGGAAATCACCACGTTTTGGCCCAAATTGCAGTGTTCCCCAATCTGGCAGGGCCCCATAATGTGGGAGAAATGCCAAATTTTGGTCCCCTCGCCTATTTGGGCGCCCTCATCTATGACCGCAGTCGGGTGTGCTTGGTATGCCATGGGAATGCTTGTAGACGGCTAAGATAGGGAGCGCGGCTCCGATGTATCTTTATCCTCTACGAATGAATTTTCTCCATATGCGTCCAAAAATGCTTCATTTCGCTCGTGTCGCCCTCGGCACACTCCTCCTTCCCCTCGCCGCCTACGGCTGGGGACAAACGGGTCATCGTGTGGTGGGCCAGATTGCCGCCAACCACCTGCATGAACATGCCACCGAGGCCGTAGGCCATTTGCTCGGGCATGAGTCCTTGGCTATGTGCGCCAACTGGATGGACCACATCAAGTCCAACCGCGCCTACAACCACATGAATCCTTGGCATTACTGCACCATCCCCGATGGCTTGACGTACGAAACCTGCGACCACCCAGCCGAAGGCGATGTAATTGGCACCATCACCCAGCTGATTCAAGAGATTAAAACGGGCACCTATTCCAAGGCAGAAAACGAAGTCATGGCGGTAAAAATGCTCGCGCACTTGGTGGGCGACCTCCACCAGCCGTTGCACGTGGGCAACGGAACCGACAAAGGCGGGAACGACCGAAAAATCAAATGGTTTGGAGAAAGCAGCAATTTGCACCGCGTGTGGGATTCTGATTTGATCGATCACCAGCAATTGAGCTACATGGAATATGTTTCCTGGGTGGATCATGCGACCGCCGCAGAAATTGCCGAGTGGCAAGGCACATCCGTGATCGACTGGGCCCATGAATCGCAAGCCATCCGAATGACAATCTACCCCCCAGCTGAGGCGACCTCCTTGGGCTATAGTTACAACTACGACCACATTGAAACCCTGAACAAACGTTTACTTCAAGGAGGTGTTCGTTTAGCGGGCATTCTCAATGAGTTATATGCCAAACCAAATAAGAAAAAGAGCTAGCCCGTGCTCAACCGAAAGACCACCTACGGCATTCATGCGCTCCTCCATTTGGCCCGACACCGGGACGACGGCGTGTTGTCCGTAGGGCGGATTTCGGAGGCCTTGCAGGTTTCAAGGAAATTTTTGGAGCGCATCCTCGCAGACCTTCGCCAAGAAGGTATGGTGGAAAGCCATCCTGGGCGCGAGGGAGGCTACCGCTTAGGGGCCGCGGGCCTTGACCTGTGCTTAGCTGATGTGGTTCGGGTTCTAGAAGGCCCCATTGCCCTCCTACCCTGCGCGTCGCACCGCTTTTACGCTCCGTGCAGCGAATGCCAGCATCCCGAGCGTTGCGCCCTGCAAGATGCCCTGGTCCAAGTGCGCAACAGCACCGTCCATAGCCTCAAGCAAATCACCCTTGGCCACCTGCTTCAGACGGAAGGGGAATTGGACGGCGGATTGCGGGAAGTCTTGCGCCCGACGCCCTATTTCGAGCCCTAACCCCCGGCTCACTTTCCGCTGCCAAAGGGGAATTGCCCCTACCTTTGCTCTATGAGTACAACTCGCCAAACGCCCCCCGTCGTCCAGAACATTCTGGAGACCATCGGCCACACACCTATGGTGCAGCTTCATCGCACTGTCGAAGGCATACCTGGAAAAGTCTACGCCAAAGTGGAGTACTTCAATCCCGGGCATAGCACCAAAGACCGAATGGCCCTTAAAATGGTGGAGGACGCCGAGCGCGCAGGCCTGCTCAAGCCCGGTGGCACCATCATCGAATGCACCTCCGGCAATACGGGCATGGGTTTGGCACTCGCGGCCGTCGTCAAGGGATACAAGCTCATTTGTACGCTGAGCGACAAGCAGAGCAAAGAAAAGATGGATGTCTTGCGAGCTTTGGGCGCCGAGATTTATGTCTGCCCGACCAATGTGTCGCCTGATCACCCTGACTCCTACTATTCCGTGGCGCGACGTCTCAATGCGGAAATTCCTAATTCCTACTTCCCCAATCAATACGACAACCTCAGCAACCGCGTGGCGCATTATGAAACCACGGGGCCCGAAATATGGGAACAAACGGAAGGAAAGATCACCCATTTCATTGTGGGAGTGGGCACGGGTGGCACCATTTCCGGGGTCGCCAAATACCTCAAGGAGAAGAATCCTGCCATTCAGATTTGGGGCGTGGACAGCTACGGATCCGTTTTTAAGAAGTACCATGAAACGGGTGTTTTTGACACCTCGGAAATCTATGGTTACATCACGGAAGGCATCGGCGAAGACATCCTGCCCCAAAATGTGGATTTCAGCCTCATTGACCGCTTTGAAAAAGTGACCGACCGGGATGGCGCCCTGGTGGCGCGTGAATTGGCCAAAAAGGAAGGCCTCCTGCTCGGCTACTCCTGCGGATCAGCCCTTCAAGGTTTGCGGCAGCTGAAGCACCTCCTGCCCGACGATGCATTGAGCGTCGTACTCTTCCACGACCACGGCAGCCGCTATGTCGGAAAGATTTACAACGACGACTGGATGCGCGAACGCGGATTCCTGAAAGAGGAAAATGGAAATTTGGGCCAAGCCGTGTCTTCCCATGCCCACCTTCCCCTGGTCACCATTCAGCCTGAAGAGCCCTTGATGAATGCGGTGGTCGCCTTAAAGCGGCATAGTATTTCCCAGTTGCCTGTGCACGATGGAACCCAATTTGTCGGTAGTTTGACGGAGAGCCATATCATCCAGGCACTTTCAGCGAATGGATTTGGCATGGACACCTTGGTGAAACATGTCATGGGTCCATCATTCCCCATCCTTTCGGGTGAAGCTAGTTTGCAAGAAGGAATTGACGCCTTGAGCAAGGAACACAATGCACTTCTTGTCGCTTTAGACCAGGGAAAACATCACATTTTGAGTCGACACGATTTGCTGACGAGAATTGCCTAATTCGTTTTATCTTTGCGCCTCTCTTAATTAACCGAGTTTAGGACTCTTTTAAAACAATTAACTCATGGCAACGAAAATTCGCCTTCAACGCCACGGCCGCAAAGGTCGTCCCATCTTCACGATCGTCGCAGCAGACGCACGCGCTAAGCGCGATGGTAAATACATCGAGAACTTGGGCCAATACAACCCCAACACCAACCCCGCCACCATCGATCTCGACTTTGATCGTGCGTTGGATTGGATTATGAAAGGAGCCGAGCCCACGAACACGGCACGTGCCATCCTGAAATATAAAGGCGTCATGATGAAGAAGCACCTCCTATTGGGTGTGCAGAAAGGAGCATTGACTGCGGAGCAAGCAGAAGCACGTTTCGAAACGTGGTCGGCGGATAAGGCAGGTCGTATCGACTCCAAAATTGAAAACTTAAACACCTCAGCCAAAACAGCGAAGGAAGAACGCCTGAAAGCCGAAGCAGCCGTGAAGGATGCGCGTGCTGCAGCCATTGCTGCGAAGAACGTTCCAGAGCCCGTCGCAGAAGAGGTCGCCGAGGTTGCCGTAGAGGAAGCT
>DNWN01000026.1 GCA_003507115.1 Cryomorphaceae bacterium
CGAGGGGAAGACCTGGGGGCAGGCTCGTCGCCGTGGGAGTGCTCGTGGTAAAGTCATACGCACAGTAACCAAAAATATCCCCGGACTGTGGGTCTTTAAGCTCAAAGACCAACGTCTGCGCAGAATTCAAATTATAGTTCGTCGTGGAATAGAAACAGTAATTAAAGCCATTTCCTCCGGTACTAGCTGAGTATTCAGTTGGGGGGCCGACATTGATGGGGGCAAGTGTGGCTGTACCACCATTATTGCTCTCATAAATCGCTGAAATGGCCGGGGGATAAACGGTCCCCGTTGAAGCCGTCCAGTCTAAACGAATATCTCCCGTCTTTGTCCCGGATGGGATAGATGCGAATGACGTCCCTGCAAAATTTGAAGCAACTGCTACTCCAGATAGGCCAGCGCACGAAGAGGCCCCGCCATTCCCATTGCTACGGTGTGTAATCGCCGCACAACCATCCACATTTACCCAGCTTTGAGCCATGGCCGTGGTAGAAAGTGAGAAAAAAATCACCACGGCACCCAAAACGGTGCGGATGGGTGTGGGTAGAGAAGCTATCATGGCTACAAAGTTCGTTGCTAAGGGGTTAAGGTATGGGCTATACCTCGGATTCGTGGGGGCCATTGAGTCACCGCAAGTCGTATGCATGTCAAAGGACCCGATTTAACTTTTTATGCAGGCGATTTCGCACCTCCTGCAAGGACGTGAACTCCTGCAATAGCGTGGCACGGTCGCTTTCTTCCTGGGCATTTCCCAGTTGATTCGTCACCTGTTTGATCATCCCCGACAGGCGGAGCTCCTTGAATCGAAGGAGGCATTCCTCCACGTGCTTGGATAAGCCCTCGCTGCGGTCTTGAATGAAGATGTTTTTCCGCTTCCAGTCTGCCAGGGCATAGCGCTCTGTGAGGAGCTCTGCCACGACCGATGCAATAGCCGGTTCCGGATGGCGGCTGAAAAACTCTCCGGAGAGGAGGCGCTCTTCTTGCTGCCATGCCTCCTGCATCGCCCGATGCAATTGTGCATAGGGGCCAAATTCGAAGGTCATTTCATCCGCGGCCAAATCGTCCAAGATGATGGCGCCGGCCGCATCTTGGAGCGGCTCTTCCCCTTCTATGGGCATGGAAATCCGTTCATGCGCGTGCAGCAAAAGAAGCCGCATCAGCTCTTCCTCGACGGCGGGAGGGCGTTGGTCCACGATGGGGGGCGGAACCACCACAAGCTGGGGGGCTTCGTTGCGTTGACGGTCTCGGTTGCGTTCGGAGGCCCGCACATCGGAGGCCCGCAGCCGATCCAATTCGGCAAAGAGGCTGCGCTCGTCCATACCAAGGCGTGTGGCGGAATCTCGGAGATACACTTCCCGCAGGATGGCATTGGGGATTTTGGCAATGGAGCCCACAATGTCCTTGACCATGTCTGCGCGCCGGATAGGGTCTTCGCCCGCTTCGACCCACAGCGTGTCCGACTTGAATTGCATGAAGTCCACCTCCTGCGCCTGAAGGAAGGCTTGGAGCGCTTCGGTATCCATCGACTGAGCCAGCGAATCCGGATCCTCTCCCGCAGGTAGCGGCACGGCCCGAACCAACATCCCTTCCTCGAGCAGCAGGTCAATGCCTCGGAAAGAGGCCCGGACGCCCGCGGCATCGCCGTCGTAGAGGAGCGTGACATTTTCGGTCAAGCGTTTGATCAACCGGATTTGCTCCAAGGTGAGCGCTGTGCCGGAGGAACTCACGACGTTGTGGACTCCCGCTTGGGAGAGCGAAATCACATCGGTGTAGCCTTCGACCAGGTAGCAACGATCGGCTCGGGCAATGGACTGCTTGGCCTGGAAGAGGCCGTATAGCACCCGGCTCTTGTGGTAAATTTCTGATTCAGGGCTATTGAGGTATTTGGCGGTTTTGGCGTCCGACTTGAGCACTCGGCCCCCAAAGCCGACGATGCGTCCTCCCAAACTGTGGATAGGAAACATGGCGCGGCCCCAAAAGCGATCTACATGCGATCCATCTTCCCGGGCGATGCTGAGGCCCGTTCCGACGAGAAATTCGGCCTGGTAGCCCGCGGCCACCGCCGTGTCAAAGAACACAGAGCGGCCCTCCAGGTGGTAACCCAGTTCAAAACGCCGAATGGTCTCCTCCGTAAACCCGCGTTCCCGGAAATAGGCCAAGCCAATGGATCGGCCCATGGGGTCCTCCCACATCCAAGAAGAAAACTGCTTGGCGGCAAAGGCATTGACACTCAGAAGGCTTTCCCGCTGGTTGCGCGCCTCATCCGCCTCTTCGCTGCTCGCTTCCTCTTCAATTTCGATGTTGAATTTTTTGGCCAACCAGCGCAGGGCATCGGGGTAGGTCAACTGCTCGTGCTCCATCAAGAAGGTCACGGCGGAGCCCCCTTTGCCACTGGAAAAATCCTTGAAAATTTGCTTGGAGGGCACGACATAGAAGGAAGGCGTCTTCTCCTGACTAAATGGACTCAGGCCACGGAAGCTCGATCCACTCTTTTTAAGCTGGACGAAATCCCCGATAACTTCCTCAATACGAACCGAGTCGAGTATTTTTTCTACACAGGATGCGGTGATACGGCCCATTCCTTAAAGGTACCGATTCTTCTGTATTATCGCACCCGATTCCCCATGTAATCCACCAAGGCGTAGAGGGCCTCGCGGGAGTCTCCATCTGGGAAATCCGATAAAGCCTGTCGGGCACGGTCTTGCCAGTCTGCCATGCGCTGCTGGGCGTAATCGAGCCCTCCCAGGTCTTTGACTTTCTCCATGAGCCATTGGATGGATGCGGGATCGTCTTTTTTGTTTTTGACAATGCGCATGAGGGCCTTTTTGTCGCTCGAAGAAGCCACACTCAACGCATGAATCAGCGGCAGGGTCATTTTTTGCTCCTTGACATCGATGCCCGTAGGTTTCCCGCTTTGGCCATACTGTTGGTAGTCCATCAAGTCGTCTTGGATTTGGAAGGCCATACCTAGGGCCAACCCAAAGGCGTGTGCCCGTTCAATGACGTCGACCGGTTGGTCGGACGTGGCTGCCCCGACCGCACAGCAGGCGGCCATCAAGGAGGCCGTTTTTTTCTGAATGATGGCATCATACACCGCCTCATCGATGTCGAGGCGGCGGGCTTTTTCGATTTGAAGCAGTTCGCCTTCGCTGACCTCCTTGACCGCTCGGCTCACCCACCGCAACAGATCATGGTCTTCATGCTCCACCGCGAGAAGGAGCACCCGAGAGAGCATGTAGTCCCCGACGAGGACGGCTATTTTGTTTTTCCACAGGGCACTGATGCTAAAGGCCCCTCGACGGGTCGAAGCGTCATCCACAACATCGTCGTGGACGAGCGTCGCGGTGTGCATAAGCTCCACCAGCGTGGCTCCCCGGTAGGCCCGATCGCTCACCCCTGCGGGAGAAAAGGCTTTGGCCGTCAAGAAAACCAAGGCGGGACGAAGGCGCTTGCCCTTTTGCTTGACCGCATAACGCAAGATCAGGTCCATCAGGGGGACTTTGGTGCTGAATGCGAGCGGGAAGGCCTCGTCAAAGCGCTTCAATTCGGCCTGAATGGGCGTACGAAAGTTCATTTGATTCCGCGTTGTTGGCAGATTTCCTCGTAGGCCTGCTGAATTTTCCGGAACGTCCCTTCCGCTTCTCGAACGACGTCCTCCCCCATGCCTACCATGGCATCAGGATGGTATCGCTTCACTAAATTCCGGTAGGTCTTTTTCACCAAGGTATCGTCAGAGGTTTGTGGGATGCCCAGCACCTCAAAGGGATCGGGCGCTGAAGGGCGGTGAACCGCTTCCAAGCGTCGAAAATCATGAGGGTGGATACCCAAGTAACCCGCGATGCGGGCGATTTGTTGCCGCTCGTCCGAAGTCATTGCGCCATCTGCGTGGGCCAAGCCAAAGAGGAAGGCGACGAGTTGAATCCGGTGCTGAATGCTCATGTGCCGTCGGACCTGGGCACAGACATCTGGCACAGCGGGTTTTTCTTGAACGATGCGTTTGAATTCGCGGAAACTCTCTTGGGCCTTCGCCTCCCCAAACCATTTTTTGAAATGTTCCCGGACGAAATGCAGTTCGCGTTCATCTACACGACCGTCCGCTTTGATGACTACCGACGCAAGTACGAGCAACGAGGCGTGGAAATCGGTCCCTTTTTTTAGGACTGGTGGATTCCCTTCATTTAAGGTCCAACGTGAAAAAAGTTCTCCGAAAAGTGCGCCCAAAATCAGGCCTTTGAGTCCTCCGACGAGAACCCAACCAATTCCTCCGCCGAGTAGGGTTGACCAGCGCTTCATGCCGCGCGAAGGTACAACCCCGGAATCAGCTCGTCAGCCAGATCGCAAAGCCCACAATCGCCGCAATGAACACCACCACCATGATGGTGGTCGTTAAGGAGGCTTTGTCGCGCTCGGCTTCATCACGGCGTCGCGCCGCGAGACGCTCTCGGCGACTTAGGCGTTCTTGGGGGGAGGTGCGATCTCGTTCGTCACGCGTTGCCATAGGTCGTTAGTCAAGGTTAACTTTTAGAAAGTTAGCACTATTCTATTAAATAGCAATAGGTTAGGAGAAGGAGGTTCAACGTGAGATCAAAAAAAAGACTCCGCTTTCAGGCGGAGTCTTTGATTATTCTCTGTGGTTATTACACTATGATCCACATGCCTCACAATCATCTGGATTATCCAAAGAACAGGCTACGGCTTCCTCCGCAGAATACTCTTTGATCGGATCCACACTCACTTGAGAGGCTTCCAAAAGGCCCTTTTCGGGCAATTCAGCAAAAACTTCTTCGGTGTCCGGCATAGCTTCTGCCTTCTTCTTCACGGTGAACTTGATCGCCGCCGAAGCTGCTTTGGTGCGCAGGTAGTACATACCCGTCTTCAGCCCTTTCTTCCAGGCATAGAAGTGCATGGATGTCAGTTTTCCCATGTTGGGAGATTCGACAAAGAGGTTCAAGGACTGGCTCTGGTCAATGAACATTCCGCGGTCGGCGGCCATGTCAATGATGTCTTTCATGGACATTTCCCAAACCGTCTTGTAGAGTTCCTTGATGTTGTCTGGAATGCCTTCAATGCTCTGAATGGAGCCGTTGTTGGCCATAATGGCATTCTTCACATCTTCATTCCACAATCCTAGCTTGACCAAGTCGATCAGTAGGTGCTTGTTGACCACAATGAACTCGCCAGAAAGCACACGGCGGGTGTAGAGGTTGCTCGTATAGGGCTCGAAGCACTCGTTGTTTCCGAGGATTTGCGAGGTCGACGCCGTGGGCATCGGAGCCAAGAGCAGGGAGTTTCGCACTCCGTGTTTCTTGACCTTTTTGCGCAATGCATCCCAATCCCAGCGTCCGCTTAGATCTTTTTCATTGACGCCCCAGAGGTTGTGTTGGAATTCGCCCTGCGAAATGGGAGAGCCTTCGTAGCTCTCATACGGACCATTCTGGGCGGCCAAATCACAGGATGCCGTCACCGCAGCAAAATAGATCGTCTCAAAAATGTCCTTGTTCAATTGACGCGCTTCCGGACTGGTGAATGGCAAGCGCAATTTGATGAAGGTATCCGCCAATCCCTGAACCCCCAATCCAATGGGGCGGTGCCGCATATTTGAGTTTCGCGCCTCAGGAACGGGATAATAATTCACATCAATAACGCAATTCAAGTTCTTTGTGACCTTGTATGTGACGTCAAAGAGCATCTCATGATCAAACGCTCCATCCTCCACGTATTTAGGAAGGGCGATAGAGGCCAAATTGCATACGGCGACTTCGTCCGGCGCGGTGTACTCAATGATTTCGGTACACAGGTTGGACGAGCGTATGACCCCCAAGTTCTTTTGATTCGATTTTGAGTTACAGGCATCCTTGTAGAGCATGTAGGGGGTTCCCGTTTCGATTTGGGCCTCCATGATTTTGGTCCACAATTCGCGTGCGGCGATGGTCTTTCTTCCCTTCCCTTCGGACTCATATTTGAGGTAGAGCGCCTCAAACTCGGCTCCATACGTATCGCACAATCCTGGACACTCGTTCGGGCACATTAAGGTCCACTTGGTGTCCTCTTCGACACGTTGCATGAACAGATCCGGAATCCATAGGGCATAGAACAAGTCACGGGCACGCTGTTCTTCCTTCCCGGTGTTTTTACGCAGATCTAGGAAGTCGAACACATCCGCATGCCAGGGCTCCAAATACATGGCAAAGGAACCTTTTCGCTTGCCTCCTCCTTGGTCCACATAGCGTGCGGTGTCGTTGAAGACGCGAAGCAAGGGGATAAGGCCATTCGAGGTGCCGTTCGTGCCTCGGATGTACGATCCCGTCGCCCGGATATTGTGGATGCTGAGACCGATACCGCCTGCACTCTGACTAATCTTGGCGCACTGCTTCAAGGTGTCATAAATGCCGTCGATACTGTCGTCCTTCATTTGGAGGAGGAAGCAGCTGGACATCTGGGGTTTCGGGGTCCCTGCGTTGAAAAGGGTGGGCGTCGCGTGGGTATAGAGGCCCTTGGACATGCCGTCATAGGTCTCAATCGCCGCTTGGATGTCTTCTTTGTGAATGCCGATGGCTACACGCAACAGCATTTGCTGAGGGCGCTCCGCAATCTCCCCGTTGGTGCGCAGCAAATAAGAGCGCTCGAGGGTCTTGAAGCCAAAGTAATCGTAGTTAAAATCGCGGTCGTAGATCGGGGTAGAATCCAACAATTCACTGTGCGCTTCAATGATCTCCATGACATCATCGGCAAGTAGGGGTGCTTGCTGACCTGTTTTGGGGCTCACGTACGTATGCAACGCTCGCATCGTTTCGGTGAAGGACTTGTTGGTGTTTTTGTGAAGATTCGACACCGCAATACGCGCGGCCAACAGCGCAAAATCCGGGTGGCGTACGGTCATAGATGCCGCCGTCTCCGCTGCGAGGCTGTCCAACTCGGAGGTTGTCACGCCATCGTACAAGCCCTCGATGACTCGCATGGCCACCGCCACGGGATCGACAAGGGGGCTCAACCCATAGCAAAGCTTTTGGATGCGGGCCGTGATTTTGTCAAATTTGATGGCTTCTTTGCGGCCATCGCGCTTTAAAACATGCATCATTTGGTCTGGTGCTTAAAAGTCTGAATCAAACTTGAAGGTATCCGCGTTGGACTCTTGCTCCATACCGACGCCCGCCTTGCGGTAGTCGGATACGCGCTTCTCAAAGAAATTCGTTTTGCCTTCCAGTGAAATCATATCCATAAAATCGAAGGGGTTCTCCGAGTTGTACACCTTCGGGCAGTTCAATTCGCCCAAGAGGCGATCGGCCACGAATTCAAGGTATTGAACCATCAGGCGGCTGTTCATCCCAATCAAATCCACGGGGAGGGATTCCGTGATGAATTCGCGCTCAATGGTCAACGCTTCGGTGATTATCTGGGTGATGCGCTCTGTGGACACTTTGTTCACCAGGTGCTGGTTGTGCAAATGCACCGCAAAATCACAGTGCATGCCTTCGTCGCGGCTGATTAACTCATTGGAAAAGGTCAACCCAGGCATGAGCCCACGCTTTTTCATCCAGAAAATAGAGCAGAACGCTCCGCTAAAGAAGATACCCTCCACCGCAGCGAAGGCGATGAGGCGCTCTGCAAAGGACGGGGAGTCAATCCAACGAAGGGCCCAGTCCGCCTTCTTTTTGATGGCATCAAAGGTTTCAATCGCATTAAACAACTGGTGACGCTCCGCCTTGTCCTTCACATAGGTGTCTATCAATAGCGAATACGTCTCGCTGTGGATATTCTCCATCATGATTTGAAAACCATAGAAAAACTTCGCTTCGGTGTATTGCACCTCGTTCACAAAGTTCTCGGCCAAGTTTTCATTGACGATGCCATCCGAGGCAGCGAAGAAAGCCAAGATGTGTTTGATGAAATATTGTTCATCCGCCGAGAGCTTGTTTTCCCAGTCGGAAAGGTCCTGATGCAAATCAATTTCTTCTGCTGTCCAGAAGGATGCTTCCGCCTTTTTGTAGATGTCCCAAATGTCGTTGTGCTCAATGGGAAAGAGGACAAATCGATTGGGATTTTCCGACAAGATTGGTTCGACAGCAGAGTTCGTTGCGCTCATAGTTTTTCGCGTTAATCGCCTCACGGCGAGATTGTTACGTATGATTTAGGTGCATTTTAGCAGGGTCTATGTCACAATGACGGGGGAAGACGTCCGCTGATGAGCTTTACAAATCTTGGTCAGTAAGTGGGGAATCACAAGCGATAGATTTGAACATTGGGGGGTAGTTTTCAACATTATCGTACTACCCCGTTTCTGTCAAATGGTGAAAATTCAGGGGGTCCGAATTGCGCAAATGAAATTTTGCCTAAAACCCTAAAAGAAATTCACATCGATTGTTAATAACCTCCCTCCTCCGAACGCAAATGCAGGGAGGCGTATACCTCCTCGGCCTCTTCCATCCATTCCGGACCATACGCCCTGACGAGTGCTCCTCGCAAGAACCTGAATACCGGCAACTTAAGCTCCTGACCCAGGCTGCATGCGGGTTCGCAGACCTTCCAATGATGGACATTCAGGGCGTCAAAGTCTTTGTATTTGGTCACGCGAATGGGATACAAATGGCAGGAGATTGGTTTGGGCCAATCCACGGCACCCGCCGCCGACGCCTGTTCAATTCCACACTTCGCGACGCCCTGATCGAAGGTTACATAGGCACATTCTTTTCCCTCTACGAGGGGAGTTACCCATTCTCCGTCATCGTCCTTCACCGCAACACCCTGAGATTCCAGCGCGGCGATTCCCTCCGGTCGCAAAAATGGGCGAATAGCCGATTGGATCGATTCCAAAATAGGAACTTCGGAAGGAAGTAAGGGAGCCCCTGCATCGCCTTCCACGCAGCAAGCCCCTTTGCACTTCGAGAGGTCACAGCAGAAAGCATGCTCAAAGGCCACCTGGGAGACGATGGTTTCCCCAATCTGTATCATGCTTCAAAGGTCTACCTTTGTGGCCAACACGACAAGTCATGAATTTCGCCGAAATCCTCTCCGCCACGATGGTTCTTTTTGCCGTCATTGACATCATTGGCAGCATCCCTATTATCATCTCGTTGCGCGACAAAGTCGGCCACATTCAGAGTGAAAAAGCGACCCTCGCCGCCGCTAGCATCATGGTACTTTTCTTGTTTGTCGGGGAAGATCTTTTGGGCCTCTTTGGGGTGAATGTCGCCTCCTTTGCGGTGGCGGGCTCGTTGGTACTCTTCTTCCTGGCCCTCGAAATGATCTTGGGGGTGCGCATCTATCGCGAAGCGGAGCCCGAGTCTGCGAGCATCGTTCCCATCGCCTTCCCCTTGATCGCCGGCGCAGGTACGCTGACCACGTTGATTTCCATTCGAAGCGAATACGAACCCATCAATATTTTAATAGCCATTGTGATTAATTCGGTCTTGGTCTTCGTGGTGCTTAAAAACACCCGGCATTTGGAGCGCTGGTTGGGCAAAAACGGCATTGCAGTAGTGCGCAAAGTCTTTGGCATCATCCTGATGGCCATTGCGGTCCGGTTATTCACCGCCAATATTGGCAGCCTCATTTCCTGAGTGCCGCAAGTTGGCGACGTGCGGCTCATGTCCTGAAAACTCCCGAACTTTGTCCTTTGACACACTCCTATTGATTTCCTCCTATGGCCCTCTCTTCAGAAGAATCGTTTAAGCGTATCGTTTCCCACGCCAAGGAATACGGATTTGTCTTCCAAAGCAGTGAAATTTATGAC
>DNWN01000115.1 GCA_003507115.1 Cryomorphaceae bacterium
CCCGTCGAGAACTCTTCTCTGGTCCCCTGGCTGACCCTTGTCGCGGCGGGCCATTTGATGATGGTCGTCAAGCACAAAAAAACCGCCCCTGCCACCACGATATTCCTCGCCATCCTATCCTTCCTGCTGGTCCTTTACTCCACGTTTTTGACGCGAAGCGGAATTCTCGGCGACACCTCCGTCCACGCCTTTGTCGACCTAGGGCTCAATGGACAACTTCTCGCCCTGTTAGGGTTCTTTACGCTCGGTAGTATGGGTGTTTTCTTTTGGCATCAAAGACACATGCCTAAAAGCGCTTCCGAGGATGCCTTTTCTTCACGAGAATTCTGGATGTTCATTGGTGCACTCACCTTGTTGCTCTCGGCGGCCCAGATTACGTTTTCCACGAGCATTCCCGTACTGAATAAGCTGATTGGCCCCGATGGCCTGGTGCCTATTCTACAAACCCAAATGGCCCCACCGGCCGATGCTGCAAAACATTACAACAGCCTTCAAATTCCCTTCGCCCTGATTATCTCGGTCTTGATGGGTATTGCGCCCTTTTTGCGCTGGAAAGAAACCCCAAAAGAACTCTCCCGCCGGGTCCTTTGGTCGGCGGGCTTGACGCTCATCCTGACGGCTTTGGTCGCCTGGGGCCTTCAATTGACTGAGGTCCTGTACATCGGACTACTCGGGACTGCATTGTTTGCCTTCCTAGCGAACGCGGACTATTGGCTGCGCTTCCTGCGCGGCAAGTGGACCGCGGGCGGTATGGCTCTGGCCCACCTGGGGTTTGCCTTGGTTTTGATTGGCGCACTCATCAGCAATGCCAAGAAGGAAGCTATTTCGACCAATGCCACCTTCATTCACCAAGATTTCCCCGCCAACGAGAACATCCTGCTCCCCCAATCGGACACCGTATCCATGTATCCCTATTATGTGAGTTGGAAGGCGGAACGGACGGAAGGGCACAACCGTGTTTTCGACGTGGAATTCTACGAAGTAGACATGCCCCTCGCTTCGTGGGCCGATGGGGAACGTAATCACTTGAAAACCGCCTTTACCCTTCACCCCTTCATCCAGATGAATGCGCGCATGGGCAACGTTCGGGAACCCAGCACCCAGCACTTCTGGAACAAGGACATCTACACCTATGTCAGCTATGCCGACTTGCGCAGCGAGGCCGAAAAGTCCGGAGATTGGAAAGAGCCCATGGAGGCGTCCTTGAAAACGGGCGATGAGGTCTTCTTATTCAATACCTACCTCTTGCATGGGGATACCTTGGTGGTCGAAGATGCGGCCTTCGACCCCACCACGGGGGAATTAACCCATTTGGACCTGGCCTTATCGCTCACGCTCAAGGGCATGGATGGAAGCCAATATCCCCTCGTTCTGCCCTACCACCTCGATGGAAACAACGTCGAAAACGCGGAAGTAGAATGGGCGGATTTAGGGATAAAAATTCGCTTTGACGGCGTGAAGGATGAAGACGGCACCTACGGCATCACCGCATGGGAGAAAAAGTCCAACGATCCGCCCTTCATTCTGATGCAGGCCTTCATATTCCCGTACATCAATTTGCTCTGGCTCGGATCCATCCTGATGGGTGTGGGCAGCCTCCTGGCCGTGTGGAAACGCATTTATCGGAGCCTGAACGAAGGGAAAAAATGAACTGGGGGGTTGTCGGGCATGGCCATCTCGGCTCCGCATTGGCTGCCCGATTTGTGCGCCAAAACATCGCCTTTCAGCACCTGAGCGCCCAGCTTTGGGACCAGGGAAAGAACCTCCCTCAGCCCGAAGACGCCTTATTGCTGGCCATACCGGATGGCTTCATTGAGGCGGCAGCCCACCAACTGCAGCAGCGGGGTCATGTCGGCCCGGTCTTTCATTGCAGTGGAGCCACCCCATTAAGCGCCCTCGAACCTTTGCCGCAGGCCGGCGTGTGGTACCCCATGCAATCTTTCCGGGATGTCGAGGTCCCCTGGGGCACCTTCCCTGTTTATTGGGAAAATGCCTTGCTCGAACCCATTTTGCAGGATTTGCACGAAAAATTGGGCATTCCCCCGGGCCAATGGATGACTTCGGAGCGCCGGGCCACCCACCATTTGAGTGCGGTGTGGGCGAACAACTTTCCGACGCACCTTGTCGCGCTTTACCAAGATTTTTGCCGGCAAAAGGGGGTGGAACCCATGACCACGATGTTTTTGGATTCGGTGTCCCAAGCACTGCAAGAGGATGCCCGAGCCCTTCAGACCGGGCCCGCGCGGCGACGAGATTTGGCCACCTTAGCGCGCCATCTCGAGGCCTTGCCTCCCGAGCTTCGGTCGATATACCAAGCGCTTAGTGACAGTATTGCCCGTTTAGATTCCTCCAACTCGTGAATTACAAGACCAAACTCGCCCAGATTAGCACCTTCGTGTTTGACGTCGACGGGGTCATGACTGACGGGAAGGTCTTGATCCTGCCCGGCCAAGACCCCATACGCGCATTCCATTCCAAAGATGGCTATGCCTTACAACTCGCGATTCGCCTGGGTTACCGCGTGGCCATCATCACCGGGGGCACCTCCGAGGCCGTCAAAGAGCGGCTTCAATCCGCAGGGGTACAAGATATTTGGTTGGGTGCGCGCCACAAGGAAGAAGCCTTGGAGGAGCTCATGCTGGCCTACGAACTGCGGGCCGAAGAAATCGCCTACATGGGCGACGACTTGCCTGACTACGAAGTGCTGACCCGAGTGGGCTTGGCCACCTGTCCACACGACGCGGCGCCCGAAATTCGCCACATCTGCGACTACATCTCCCCCATCAAAGGCGGGGAAGGCTGTGTCCGCGACCTCATCGAGCAGACGCTCAAAGTTCAAGGAAAATGGAATCAAGCTTCGGACCGGAACTGGTAGGCCTCGCTTGCCCGATCCAATTGGATGGGCGGCTCGTGCTCGGAAGCGGTTCCCCCCGCCGAAAGGAGCTCCTGAGCCTTTTTGGGCTGCCCTTTGAGGTGCGCACCGCCGACACCGCAGAAATCGCGCCCACCGGCCTCAGCGATGAGGAAACGGTGCGCTTCGTCGCTAAAGAAAAAGCCGACGCGTTGGTCCCATCCTTGCAACCCGGCGAAATCTTGTTGACGGCCGACACCGAGGTTTGGATGGACGGAGAGCGCTTTGGAAAACCGCGCGATCTCGCCCACGCCCTGACGATGCTGCAGCGCCTTCGGGGCCGAACCCACCAAGTCATCACCGTGGTCTGGGCCACGGACGGAGAGCGCTGGGAAACATCCGCCAACACGACGCTCGTCACCATGGCCGAACTGCCCGATTCCTGGTTGCAGTGGTACGTGGACACCTGCCAGCCCTTGGACAAGGCGGGGGGCTACGGTGCGCAAGAATGGATTGGCCACGTGGCCATCACCCAGATGGAAGGCGACTTTGACAATGTGAAAGGGCTGTCCCTGGTTTCGGTGCTTCGCGTGCTGCGTCCTTGGTTGCGCTAGGCCTTTACACGCAGCGTCGCGATGCGTACCTTGTAGGCCATGAACGCTAAGAAACCCGGCCTCCTCCTCGCCCTCCTTCCCGTCCTCTTTCTTATTGTTGCCCTGGTCATCAATGTGCGCATTTTTGGGGACAGTAGTTTAGACGGGAGCAATCAGCTCATTTTGCTCGCTGCCGCGGGGGTCACGGCAGGTTTAGCCGCATTGATCGGGGTGTCCTCACACACGATTTGGCAGGGCATTCAGGAGAACATTCAAGATAGCTCTAAGGCGATTTTAATTCTGCTCATGGTAGGCGCCCTGGCCGGGAGTTGGCTCATCTCTGGCATCATTCCCACGTTGATTGTTTACGGCTTGGACCTTCTCTCACCGTCGGTATTTTTACCTGCTTCCATCGTCGTCTGCGCTATTGTGAGTCTCGCCACGGGATCGTCATGGGCCACGACCGCTACAGTAGGCATTGCCCTCATGGGCGTTGGGCAGAGTATGGGATTCAACCCAGCAATGGTGGCAGGGGCTGTCATTTCAGGTGCCTATTTTGGGGATAAAATGTCGCCCTTTTCGGACACCACCAATCTCGCTCCTGCCATGGCCGGAACAGATTTGATGACCCACATTCGGTATATGACGCTCACGAGTGGACCTGCGATTGTGATTACCCTGCTCGCCTTTGTCGTGCTGGGCTGGAATGGTGGCGAAGGCAACCTCGACGACTTGACTTTGCTGACCCAAGAGCTTCAAGGACGCATGACGATCAGCCCCTGGTTGATGGTTGTCCCTGCGATCAGCATTGGCCTGATCATCTACAAAGTGGATGCGATTGTTGCCATGGGCATCGGAACGATGGCCGGGCTCTTTGCCGCCTACTTCTTTCAATATGACCTCCTCGTTGAATTGGTCCTAGACCGCCTCGGAGTGGATTCATTTCATGGGACGCATATCTACCAGCAGCTCTTTATTAGTGCCTATGGAGATACGCATATCACCATGGCCAATCCGCTCCTGGATGACCTTATGCAGTCCGGGGGTATGTCGGGGATGCTCGGGACGATTTGGCTGATTATTTGTGCTTTGACCTTTGGAGGGACCCTCGCGGCCTCCGGTTTTTTGGAAGTCATTACCCAACTCTTCTTGCGCATGGCGCATAGCTCCGCGGGTTTAATCATCGCGACTTTAGTCACCTGCGGCTTCTTCAATGCGACGGCCGCAGACCAATACCTGGCCATCGTGGTTCCCGGACGCATGTTCCGAAAGGCCTTCGAAGATCGAGGCCTGGCTCCCGAAAATCTCTCGCGCGCGTTAGAGGACAGCGGGACCGTTACCTCGGTATTGGTTCCTTGGAACACGTGCGGTGCATACCAATATGCCACGTTGCACGTCAGTGCCGCAGACTATGCCATCTATGCCATCTTCAACTGGCTGAGTCCCCTCATCAACGCGACCTGGGCGTTGATTGGCTTCCGAATTCGGAAGGCTTAAATCCAGCCCTTGCGGCGCATCCACCAGAGCATCCCGGTCACGCAGGTGGCCATGAC
>DNWN01000025.1 GCA_003507115.1 Cryomorphaceae bacterium
TGGATGGTCCCATCAACAAGAAAACGACCTACCTCGCGTCGATCCGTCGGAGCTACCTCCAATTTCTCTTCAAGGCCATTGGCCTCCCCTTCTTACCAACCTACAACGACTACCAGTTCAAGGTCAAGCACAACTTTAACCGCAACAACCAGCTGACTATTTTGAGTTTGGGCGCCTATGATGTGAGCGTGCTCAATACCGACCAAGATGAAACCCCCGAACAACGCTACATCTTAAACTACTTACCCGAGTACAACCAGTGGAACTACAGCATTGGAGCGAAATACACGCATTTTGGGCCCCGTGGGGTTACGAATTTGGTGCTCAGCCGCTTCATGCTCAACAACGAGTCCTACAAATACGAAAACAACAACCGCGATTTGGACCAATTGCTGAACTACGCCTCGCAAGAGATTGAGAACAAGTTCCGCTTGGAGCATCAAGTCAAGAAGAGCCGTTGGGAATCTATGGTGGGATTTGGCTTGGAGCAGGCCAAATACAACACCCAGACCTACGACAAGCGCTTGCCCGGCGGCTTTATTCTCGACTACGATACGGATGCTATCTACTACAAGGCCAACGCCTTTGCCAACTGGGTGGGACGCTTTGCCGACGACCGACTCAAAATCTCCTTGGGTTTGCGTACGGACATCATTGATTTCAATGAAAGCACCCGCAATCCGTTGAACCAACTTTCTCCGCGCCTGGCCCTGTCGTACAACTTGACGGAGAATTGGACCTTGGACGGCAACTATGGACGCTATTTCCAACTCCCCCCGTATACCGCTTTAGGCTACACCGGCTTGGACGGAAACAATGCCGACTTGACTTTTATTCAAGCCGAGCACTTCGTCGCGGGAACGACACAATACTGGCCTTGGAATGCCAAGACCTCGGTGGAAGGTTTTTACAAGCGTTACAGCAACTACCCCTTCTTGCTGCGCGATTCTATCTCCTTGGCGACCGTTGGGGGAGATTTTGGGGTGATTGGAAACCAGCTGGCTACCTCAACATCCGATGGACGAGCGTATGGCTTAGAGTTGACCTACCAGCAAAAGCTTTACAAGGGCTTATTTGGCATCGCGGCTATCACGCTGGTGCGTTCCGAGTTTCAGGATATCAACGGCGACTACGTGCCGTCGTCATGGGACAACGGATTGATTGCCACCTTCACCTTTGGAAAGCGCTTTGGTAAGAACTACGAAATTGGCATGCAGTACCAGCACCTTGGAGGCGCACCGTATACGCCCTTTGATTTGGACAAGACGGCCACCATTTACAACTGGGACGTGTTGGGCCGTGGCATCCCCAATTACAGTTTGCTCAATACCGAGCGCTTGGGTGAATTTGACCGTCTGAACATCCGAATTGACAAGAAATGGTTCCTGAAAAAGGTGAATATTGACCTGTACTTTGACCTGCAGAATGCCTTGGCATATAAAGTGGCCGGACCCGATTTCATCGACGTCGTACGCGATGGAGACGGCAATCCCGTGATCAATCCCGACAAGCCCTGGCAGTACCAGACCACAACCCTACCCAACATCAACGGCGGCACGGTCCTGCCGAGCGTGGGCTTTATTTTTGAGTTCTAACCTCCTTTCGAATGAATCGATCCAAGGCGCCTATTGGGCGCCTTTTTTCGTGGGCTTTTTGGTTTTCTTGGCGGGCGCTGCGGAAGGAGGTCCCTTTGCTGGCGCGGGAATGGGCATCACGTGATAGAGGAGGTAGCGACTGCGAATCTGCATAAAGGCCTCGAGTCCGGGCTGCCATGAGGCTTGGATTTCTTGCACGGTCTGGCCCGCCAACAAGGCATCCTCTAGCGACGTGCCGCCCGCCAGTTTGTCCATGAAGGAGGTGAAGAAGGCCGGAAGACTATCCCCTACTTGGTCCGCATACGCGTGGTATACGTCGTGGAGGTAGTTCAACTGCAGCCCTTGCTCGGGGTGAATAGGCGTTTCACGTAGATCCCAACCTTGGCAGGTTTCCCCTTGGAATTTGGGGGAGGTGGCTCCCGTATTCGGCATCGGCACAAAGGAAAAGCCCGTTGAATCCATCCAAGGAGCACCGAGCCACTCGAAGGGGGCATCCGTCCCACGTCCTACACTCACCGGGGTAGCTTCAAAAAAACAGAGTGAGGGGTACAAGGCGATGGCGTGGGCATTGGGCAAGTTGGGTGAAGGGGGCGCTTCATCCGGGAAAGAAACCGGCTCGCGGTGGTAGTCCACGCAGGGAATGACATGGAGCTGGAGGGAGTCGGCCCCTCGGATCCAACCTTCGCCTTTGACCATTTGGGCATACTCCCCCATCGTCATCCCATACAGGACGGGCACGGGATGCAGGCCCACAAAGCTGGTGAAGGCGGTATCCAGCACCGGACCATCCACGACATTGGCAAAGGGATTGGGCCGGTCGAGCACGATCAGAGGCTTATTGAATTCGGCGCAGGCTTCCATCACATAGGTCAACGTGCTGATGTAGGTGTAAAAGCGCACGCCCACATCTTGCAGATCAAAGAGCACGGCATCCACATCGGCCAAGTCTTCTGCGGTAGGCTTTTTGTGCGATCCATAGAGCGAGACCATGGGAATCTTCACCCCATCCACGGCTTCGTCCTCTACGTGCTCCCCGGCCGAAAAACTGCCCGTGAATCCATGCTCGGGCGAGAAGATCTTCACCACGTTGAGGTGCAGTTTTCGAGCGCGCTCCACCGTGTTATAGAGCCGCTTTTTCTTGCTGTCGTAGTTCAAACTCGCCGCGTGGGCCACCAAGGCATAGCGCAATGTATCCTGGGCTTCTTTGAGGACTTCCAGCTGCAGTGCTCCCGTATGCTCAGCACCCCTCAGATATGGCGTGTAGCCTTGACCTTGGGCCGAAATAGGCAAGAAAATGTAGAGGACGATGCCCACGGCTCCGGCGAGCCAAGTATCTTTACGCTGCATGGGTTCAAGATGGCGATTTTTCTCGATATGGCTAGGCTGGCAATGGGGTCGGCGAAGCACGCGGGCCTCCATATCCAACGTGCTGGCATCCACGGTCATCGGAGCGGGAATCTTCACCGTGATCGTAGGCATGTCTACCGGGCAAGGTCTTCAGAAAGCCATCGATCGCAAGGTGGCCACCTTTCATGGGGACCTCCAAGTACGCGGCTATCAACAAGCCCTGAGCGCGGATGCTGCTCCCTTGCCTTTGAGCGATGCGGATATCAACCGGATTCAATCCAATCCGAAGGGTCGGACTGGTGCCTGGCATAGTGCCTGCTTTAAGGCAGGCATGGCGAGCACACCGTCACAGATGATGGGCGCGCAGCTTATGGGTTTCTCCTCCCTGCCAGAACGCATTTCCCACACCCTCGTGGCCGGACAACTCCCCGAATGGCCATCCAATGAAGTATGCATCTCCCGCGAGATGGCGCGCCAACTGGACTTGGATGTGGATAGCACCTTTGAAATGTACTTTTCGCGGGATCCCGCCTCTCTTCCAACCTTGCGCTATTACCGGGTTTCAGGGCTCTATGAAACAGGGCTCCTGGAATGGGATGAAAGCTTCATTTTTGCGGATGAACGGCAAGTCCAAAAACTCAACCGCTGGGAAGCCCATGAGCACCAGGCTTGGCTATACTATGGGGAACTACATGGCCAGGACATCGAGGTGCTTCGTGCCCTACTCCCGGTAGAGTGTGATGTCTACTCCGCTCGGCAGGATTTTCCTCAGCTCTACCAGTGGCTGGACTTATTTGACACCAACACCTGGATTCTCGGCATCATCCTCACCCTCGTGGCCGCATTTAATGCCTCGGTGGTCGTCTTTATCCGGGTGATTGAACGGCGTAAGGCCGTCGCTATTCTCCGTACCATGGGGCTGTCTACTGGACGTTTAACCCAGGCCATGCTTGCCCTCTTCAGTCAATCTGTGCTTAAAGGAGTTTTCGGAGGGAATGTGCTGGCTTTCTGTGTTTTATGGGCTCAATGGACTTGGAAGTTCCTACCCTTGGACCCCTATACCTACTATGTTGACCATGTGCCCGTATCCTGGGATTGGTTTGGCTTTGCGGCGGCTAATCTCTTCATTATCACCGCAGTTTTAACCACCTCTGTTCTACCAGCTAAAATTTTATCAAAATTCCACCCATCGCAAGTTTTACGAATGGCCTAAGGGGTATATATTTGCACCCTTCCTTGGAAGAACCAATTTGGTGCGGTAGTTCAGTTGGTTAG
>DNWN01000127.1 GCA_003507115.1 Cryomorphaceae bacterium
AATCAGTACGAAACCGTTTTCATTCTAAATCCCGTCTTGTCTGAAGAGCAGACAAGGGAAGCGGTTGATAAGTACACCGGCTACCTACAATCGAATGGTGCCGAGCTTATCAACGTCGAAAAGTGGGGCCTCCGCAAGTTGGCTTACCCCATCGACAAAAAGAAGAGTGGGTTCTATAACCTCCTCGAGTTCAAAGCTCCAGCTCCCGTCATTGCTACCCTCGAGGTAGAAATGAAGCGTGACGAGCGCATCTTGCGCTTCCTCACCGTGACCCTGGACAAACACGGCGTTGAGTATGCTGCCAAGCGTCGCGCCAAAGTCAAAAACGCTTAATCCTATACAGAAATGAGCACTTTGGAATCCAACGCTGGCAATCAATCAGAGATCCGCTATCTCCAGCCGATCGCTATTGACGCAACCAACACCAAGAAGTATTGCCGCTTCAAGAAATACGGCATTAAGCACATCGACCACAAGGATCCTGATTTCTTGTTGCGTTTTGTGAATGAGCAAGGCAAAATTTTGCCCCGCCGCCTCACGGGTACCTCTTTGAAGTACCAGCGCAAATTGGCGCAAGCCATCAAGCGCGCACGCCACTTGGGACTCATGCCTTACGTAGCCGACAACCTTAAATAATCAGCGCCATGGAAGTTATCTTGAAATCTGACGTTGAAAACCTTGGCTACAAGGACGATATGGTCACCGTTAAGAACGGTTATGGCCTCAACTACTTGATCCCAAAGGGGTTTGCTATTTTGGCGACGCCTTCGGCAAAGAAAATGTTGGCGGAAGACCTCCGTCAGCGTGCCCACAAAGAGGCGAAGATGGTCGAAGCTGCCAACAAGACAGCGGAGGCCTTGCATCGCGTCGAGTTGAAGCTCACAGCCAAAGCTGGCAAGGGTGGAAAACTATTCGGAGCCGTGACCAATGCCAACGTGGCAGAGGAATTGGCGACGATGGGTCACGTGGTAGATAAGAAGTTCATCCAAATTGCGGGTGGAACCATCAAAGCTGCTGGCAAGTACACAGCGAAGGTTCGTTTGCACCGCGAGGTCGTGGTTGACTTCCACTTTGAAGTGATCGGCGACGAGAATTAATTTCTCCCTGCAACATTAAAGAAAACCCCGTCCTTCCGACGGGGTTTTTTACTTTTAGGAAATGAAGGAACGTGGTCCCAGAACAGCGATCAACTATTTGGCCTTAGGGCTTGGTGCCCTGGTAGCGGTTTTGCCGGCCGTAAGTCTTTTTTCAAAGCTCGGGGACCCCGGTCATTGGCCGGTGCATCTGGGCTTTGCGGGCCTGGGTATCGCCCTGCTGCTCAAAGCGTGGTCCAGCCCTTCGTCGGCATCCTACCCGCTTGCCTGGCCCGTCCTGTTGTGGCTAGGCTTGGCGCTTTGGGCCTGGGTGGCCCCGTGGATGACGGACCTCTACTCGATGGCCGAATGGAAGTACAGCGCAGGCCGCCTCGCCGGTTATGGGGGATTTCTACTCTTAGGGGGGCTGTGGGCCCAAGGTCGTTCTTCGGATCAAAGTGCGTTCACCACCTTCATTCTTGGATTTGGCGCCATGCTGAGCCTGCATTATGTCTTCACCTTTTTAGCCCAAGGCGCGGAAGCGCTGGAGGATCCTTATCTCGTGCCCGGTTTGATGGGCCACAAGAATTTTACGGTGAGTGCGATTGCGCTGACCTTGCCCATCGTGGTGCTCGGTCGCGCCCGTCAGCAATGGCCTTCGTGGTTGGCGGATGCAGCCCTTTGGCTGGGCGTTCTGGCGGTCCTTTTGGCGCAGACGCGTAGCATCTGGCTCGGGGGCGCCCTGGCCCTTGGGGTGGGGATTGCGCTAGGATGGCGGCCCGCTAAGAATGTCCGCTATGCCCTCCTGGGCGCCCTGGCCCTGGCCGGTTTACTGGCGATGTCGGGCCCCGTTCAAAAGCGATTGATGGATCCAGCCAATTTGCAGATTCGTCAGATTTTCTGGGACCATTCCTTCCAAATGACCGACGAACATCCCCTCGCGGGCGTGGGTCCGGGTCAATGGCGCATCCACTTCCCAAAATATGGCTTGGAGGGCATGAATCCGAGTGTTGCCGAAGGAGTCACCTCGGAAGTACGCCCACATAACGACTTTATTTGGGTGCTCTCCGAGCTGGGCTATGTAGGCCTTGCCCTCTTTCTCGCGTTCTTCCTCACCGTGGCCGCATATGCTGTCCGGGCCTACCGCCAAGACAAGACCGATCTCGCTCATGCTGCCTGGATGGCCATCTTGGTGCTCACGGTGGTGTATGCCCTGTTTGAATTCCCTTTGGAGCGCGCAGCCTTCTGGGTGCCTTTTATGGGTCTGGTAGGGTGGCACAGCCGCGGGGGCATTTCGATTCCGAAAAGGATCTACCTCGGCATAGCGGTGGTCCTGCTTGGGCTATCGGGCCGCATTTCGTGGCAAGCCATTCAAGCAGATAAAGCCAATCAAATTGTTTTGGAGCAAAATAGTCGAAAGGATGCGCGCGGCATCGTGCAATCGGCCACGGAAGCGGTGTCGAGCTGGAATGAATTGGATCGATTTAGCAATCCATTGATCTACTTTGCGGGAATGGGAAGTCTATTTGGAGAGGCGCAGGCCATGGGCCCAAATCCCACGTTTACTGCCACCAATTTCAGACAAGCGGAGGCCTACTTCAATGAAGCCTTGACCGTGCATCCCTACCACGTAGTTACCCTCTACCAGAAGGCCAATCTGCACCGCTACCGGCGGGAATTTGCGCAGGCTCAATCGACTTATGAGCAGTTGCTGGCCATTTCGCCCCGCCATCCGGGGGGGCAGATGCACTATGCCGCCACCCTCAACGCTACCGGGCAGTACGAAGCGGCAGCGCGCGTGCTGATTGCGGCATTCTTGACCCCCGAATACTACAGCAACCCGGACTATCAACGCGCGGTGGTCGAAGCCCTTCGGGGGATGCCGCCTACCACCAAACACCAGGGGCTTCAGCGCTTTATTTCGATGCGCGACACCTTCCATGATCCGGCCTTGTTTGATGCATTTCAAGCGTTTAAACTCGAGCGCTGGAAGCAAGTGCAAGCAGACTAGGGGCTACCTTTGACTTATGGCACACATTGATCACCCTTTGAAGCATCATCCGCATGACGAGTCTCGTTTTCATGCGAGTCCATCGGGGTGGTTCGGGCGATTTCAGATTTACATTACAGAATTTGTTTACGGCGGGATTGATGGGGCGGTGACGACGTTTGCAGTTGTGGCTGGTGCCGCGGGTGCTGGCTTGGAAACCACCACAACCCTGATCCTAGGATTTGCCAACCTGATTGCCGACGGCTTCTCGATGGCGGTGGGCGCCTACCTGTCTTCCAAGACCGATGAGGAAACCTACGACCGCGCACTGGCCCAAGAGTATTGGGAAGTCGATCACCTCCCGGATGTTGAGCGCGAAGAAATCCGCGAGATCTACGCCGCCAAAGGATTCGAAGGAGAACTCCTTGAACAAGTGGTCGAAGTCATTTGTGCCGACAAGGACCGTTGGGTCGATGAAATGATGAAGTCGGAGCTCGAGCTCTTTCCGGAGGAGAAGAAGCCGTTGACCACTGCCTGGATGACCTTCCTTAGTTTTAATCTCGTTGGTTTCGTCCCCTTGGCGGTATACGTCTTCCATTATATGCCGTGGATGAATTCGTTCAGCAACGAAAAGCTCTTCACGTGGTCTGCCATTCTGACGGGCTTAGCCTTTGTGGGCATCGGAGTATTGAAAGCCCGCGTCAATAACCGTTCACTGTGGCGGAGCGTCGCCGAAACCGTCCTTTTGGGTGCCTTGGCCGCCGTCTTGGCTTATGCGGCTGGAGACCTCCTTGAAAAATGGTTAAGCTAAACGGTCATGTGGACTGAAAAACAAAAAACATGGGGCGCCATGGGGTTGCTCATTCTCCTGCATGCGGTGGGCTTCATCAGCTGGCACACGAGCTGGGCGAGCTGGGTATCCTTGCTCACGCCCATTCACTTGCTCATTTCATTTTGGCTGCTCGTGTGGTTTGCGGGTGGGGGCCAAACCTTGAAGTTCCGCCTCCTGATGGTGTACCTCTTGGGCTTGGGTGTCGAAATTCTTGGGGTCCACACAGGGTATCCCTTCGGAACCTACGTCTACTTGGAGGGCCTCGGACCGGCCATCTGGGATACACCATGGATGATTGGCGTCAATTGGGCCATGTTGAGTCTCGCGGCGGGCCAATGGGTCTATGGGTATGTGGCCGAATTACCGCGTTGGCAACGCCATCTCATCGCAGCAAGCCTTCTTGTGCTCCTCGACTTCCTCTTTGAACCTGTCGCTCCGAGCCTTCGACTGTGGCTTTTCGCGGGCACCGCAGGATGGATGAATTACCTCGGCTGGTTTGTGACGGCATGGGGTATGCAGGCCGTGCTCGGCGACACCGTCGAGCGTCCTAACGCCCTTGCGGGCGTGCTGCTCCTATGCCAGGCGATTTTCTTCGCGGGATTCCACCTTTGGCCTGTGGCCTAATTCCTTGTGGCGTAGATTTGACCTATGGATGCGACTCCCTACATCGTTTCGGCTAGAAAGTACCGCCCCAAAGACTTTGAGGCGGTGGTTGGCCAAAGCCATGTCACGGAGACTTTAGAGCATGAGGTCGCGAGTGGACACCTCGCCCAAGCTCTTTTGTTTACGGGGCCTCGGGGGGTTGGAAAAACGACGTGCGCGCGGATTTTGGCCCGGCGCATTAACGAAGTGCATACGGGTCCTGATCAGGACTACAGCCTGAATATTTTTGAGTTGGATGCCGCCTCCAACAACTCGGTCGATGACATCCGTCAGCTCATAGATCAGGTGCGCTTTGCCCCGCAAGTAGGTCGGTTCAAAGTCTACATCATCGATGAGGTGCATATGCTTTCGCAAGCGGCGTTCAATGCCTTCTTGAAGACCTTGGAAGAGCCGCCCGCGCATGCGATTTTTATCTTGGCGACGACCGAGAAGCACAAGGTGCTCCCAACGATTCTTTCGCGCTGCCAAATTTTTGACTTCAAGCGCATTGGACTCCAGGATATTGCCCACCATTTGCGTTTTGTCGCAGATAAGGAGGGCATTCAAGCCGAAGAAGAGGCCTTGCATGCCATCGCGGAGAAAGCGGATGGGGCCTTGCGTGATTCCTTGTCTATTTTCGACCGGGTCACTGCCTTTGCCCAAGGGGGAGTGATGACCTATGAGATGGTCCGAGAGAATCTCCAACTCCTGGACCATTCTGTCTATTTCCTCAGCGTTCAACATATGTTGGCCGGGGACTCAACGGCCCTAATGCTTCAGATCAACGATGTATCGGATCAAGGATTTGATCTGCATCGCTACATTGGCGGTTTAGCGAGCCACGTTCGGGATGTCTTGTTAGCCAAACACGATGCTACCGTGGCCCTAATGGATGTTCCGGACACCTTAAAGGCGCAGTACAGAGAGCAGGCTGCGGCTACCTCCCCGGGATTTTTGGCTCAGGCCCTGAAGGCTCTTTCTCAGTGCGACTTGTCGTACCGGGCGAGTTCCAATCCTCGACTTCTGGTCGAAATTGCCCTCCTCGAAGTCGCGGGCTACGGGCAGGGGGAGGAACTCGCTGAAAAAAAAAAGCCTAGTTCCGCCGAGGTAAGCCCCGCTGATTCCCCCAAATCACCATCCGATTCCACTTCAAACCAATTCACTCCGTCGGACTCCAATTCTGAAGGCCAAGAGCCGGTGAAAGAGGTGGACATTGACCCCTTGGTGGAGGTCTCAGTATCCCCAAAGCCCCCGTCTCTCGTAGACGAGCCCGCAGATTCAGAATCTGTTCCGAATGCCTCACCGCCCGCATCTGGGACACTCAAAGAGCAAGGCGAAAGGCACGTGACTCCGGCATCTTTGGCAGAGGCTTTCGATGCCCCGGAGGATGCCGCCGAGGTGAAGATGCCTGGGGAAGCCCTTCCGGTCACCGATGCAGCATCCATCCAAGCTTTGCCTGCTGACCCGGCGCCTGCCGCCGAAGTGCCTCCAAAGGTGACATCGGATGGATCTCGTAGACCGCGCTCTTCGTTTTCTCTGAAGGCCCAACTTCGGCCCGCGAGTGCTATTTCATCTGGGGATGAGGTCTCGGAGGAGCCCGTGGAGACAGAGGTAAAGCGGCTTACCCCCTTTAGCCAAAACTCGCTCGAAACGGCTTGGTTGGACACGGTGAAAATCATGGAAGATCGCCCCGTCATACACTCTGTCATTGCCAAGACGATCCCCATTTTAGAAGATGATTTCCGAGTACGCATTTCAGTCGAAAATCGCGTTCAGGCGGATTATCTCGAGGGTGTTCGCGACGAATTAGTCGGCGCCCTAAGGAGTATGTTGGACAATGATGCAGTTCGGCTCTTAGCTGTGGTGGAAGAGGGGGCGAGCAATGCCAAAATTGTTTATACTCCCGAAGAGCGATTTCAGTTTCTGTTAGAAAAAAACCCCCATTTGGCGGAATTCAGAAGAGAATTTAAGCTCGATTTGGAGTAAATTTGTTAATCTTTCAAAATTTCGGCGAAAAAGCCGCTAATACCGACATATGAATAAGATTTCTGTTGCGAACCCCGTCGTTGAGCTCGACGGCGATGAAATGACTCGGATCATTTGGTCCTTTATCAAAGACAAGTTGATCCTTCCCTATGTGGATTTGGACATCAAATACTACGATTTGGGCATGGAGCACCGCGATGCGACCAACGACCAAGTCACCATCGATGCCGCAGAAGCCATCAAGAAATACCATGTCGGCATTAAGTGTGCGACCATCACCCCAGACGAGGGCCGTGTGGAGGAATTTGGGTTAAAGAAAATGTGGAAGAGCCCCAACGGTACGATCCGCAACATCTTGGGTGGAACCGTTTTTCGCGAGCCCATTATTTGCCAAAACGTCCCCCGCTTGGTTACCACTTGGAATAAGCCCATCGTGATTGGACGCCATGCCTTTGGCGATCAATACCGCGCGACCGACACGGTGATCACCGGCAAAGGCAAGTTAACCATGACTTTCACGCCGGAAGATGGTTCCGAAGCCCAAACCTTTGAGGTCTACAACTTCGAAGGCGGCGGTGTCGCCATGAGCATGTACAATACCGATGAGTCGATCTATGGCTTTGCGCGATCGTGCATGAATTTGGCTATCCAGAAAAAATGGCCCCTTTACTTGTCTACGAAGAACACCATCTTGAAGAAATACGACGGCCGATTCAAGGATATCTTCCAAGAGGTGTACGATGCCGAGTTCGCGGAAGCCTTCCAGGCGGCCGGCATCACCTACGAACACCGGTTGATAGATGACATGGTCGCTTCTGCCTTGAAGTGGGAAGGAGGCTTCATCTGGGCTTGTAAGAACTACGATGGCGATGTGCAGTCGGATACGGTGGCCCAAGGCTTTGGGTCATTGGGTCTCATGACCTCCGTATTGGTCACGCCCGATGGCAAAACACTGGAGGCCGAAGCGGCTCACGGTACCGTGACGCGTCACTACCGCCAGCACCAGCAGGGCAAGCAAACCAGTACGAACCCCATTGCTTCCATCTTCGCGTGGACGCGGGGGCTCGCACACCGCGGCAAGTTGGATGGCAACGATGCCCTGGTGCACTTTGCCAACACCCTAGAAACAGTATGTGTGGATGTCGTGGAGTCTGGCAAGATGACCAAGGATTTGGCCATCTGTGTGCACGGCAACCACGTTCAGCACGGAACCCATTACCTCTACACGCAGGAATTCTTGGAGGCGATTAACCAAGAGTTGCAGGCGCGTTTGAACTAGAACACCCTACCCGAAGAAGAAGAAAGCCCGCTGCGAAGCGGGCTTTCTTTTGTTTAGGGGCCGGGGAGCTAGGTGGCTAGAGAGCAAGCGCTGCGCGCTGTGGCTAGAAAGCACGTGCTGCGCACTGAAGCCGATACCCGTGAGAAATTGGGGAAAAGGGCTTCATAGCGGAATGCGTAAATAAGTGAGGCCACGTAGAAGGACTGTTTTAAGCGAAGGTTGGGCTTGGCTGTAGGCCATGCGCGCGGAGGCCCAGCGGCGGGCTTTGTGGTGGGTTCGGCCCACTTGGCGCCAAATCTCCGCTTCCGCTTCTTGGCGGTCATGGGCTTGAAGCCAGCCGCGCGTCACAAATTCATCGAGGCGACCCAGCACTTTGGCCGCATGCGCCTCGACGTCCTTGGTCAAGCCCACATTGGTTCGGTAGCGGGTCCAGGGGGTGGTGGACCACTGGTGAGGACGATGCCCCGCTTGCCAAAGGCGCATCCACAGGTCGATGTCTTCGACGAGATCGCGAGATTCGCTCCATCCGCCCACCGCCTCTAGGACGCTTTGCCGAATCAAACTGCCCGAAGGGGACAGGGGAAGGCGTTTGGTCACCAAGTCGGTCGCCTGAAGCAGGGGGTCAGCTTGGCGCAAGCGTTTTTGGCGGCCGTCCCATTCCGTATAGGGATGCCAAAGCCAGCTGTGCTCCGCCGGTTGCTGGGCTAAGGCCTGCCCCAAAGCGGAATGCCAGCCCGTTTCCAGGACATCGTCGGCATCTAAGAAGAGAATCCATTCGGATTGTGCCGCTCGCCAACCCGTGTTCCGCGTGGCACCCAGCCCTTGGTTGACCGCATGGCTGAGCAGGGTGCGGTAGGAAGGATCTTCGGCTTGCCAAGCCTGAAGCAAGGCCGTGGTTCCGTCCGAAGAGGCGTCATCCACGGCAATGGCCGTAACGCCCTGGGGCAAGCAGGCCAGCGTTTCCGGGAGAAAAGCGGCCGCCTGAAAGCAGGGGAGTACGACAGTGAAGGAAGGCCCGGTGCTCATGTGGCGCGGGGCATAAAGTGGCGGGGAAAAAAGCGGTGCAGCACGCGGCGCAGAGGTTCCTTGAGGCCGAGCGTCTCCAGCACCACCACGGCGAGACGAACGACTCCTTCATAAGGGATGTGCAGCAGGACCAAGGGATGCAGCCGCAAGAAGCGCAGGAAGAGCTGACGATTCACTTGGATATTCTGTCGGAACCCTGGACCGCGCCAGGTTTGTCGGTATAAGGAATGCGTCCACCAAGCGGCCACATTGCGGTATGCCTTTTGGGCTACCCAGCGCTCGGGGTGATGGGCCGAACGGATGTAGTCCACAATGGCGAGTAGCTCCCGGTAGACCTGACCGTTGGCATTGGCACGCTGCCGCTGGGTGACGGCGTGCAGGC
>DNWN01000119.1 GCA_003507115.1 Cryomorphaceae bacterium
GCCGCGACGGCAAAAAGAAAAAAGTCAGCGGCTTCCTCATTCCTGCCAGCCCTGCTATGGGCCTTCCCATGGGAGGCATGATGCGTGGTATGCCCGGCATGCGCGGGGAGGACCTGGAGATCATGACGGGTGGCATCCCCGAAGCGCGCATCGACGATTCCTCTGCACAGAACGTGGAAATCACGGAAGAAATCGGAGAAAACGGCGAAAAGCGCGTTAAAGTCATCGTCATCAAAAAGGACGGTAACTAAGCGCATGGGCTCAAAGCGCCCCTTGCAGCACCGGCCCTTGCGCCGGTGTTTGTGTTTAAACACGCGTACCTTTGAACACTCAGCCGTCTTCGGCTGTTGAGACAACAAGACGATTAAATCCGTTCTGATATGATCCTTCACGCAGCGAATACCCGCGGTCACGCCAACCACGGCTGGCTCAATAGCCATCATACATTTTCCTTCGCCTCCTACCACAATCCGGAGCGCGTCCACTTTGGGGTGCTCCGCGTCCTGAACGACGACTGGATTGCCGGAGGTACCGGCTTTGGCAAGCATCCCCATGACAACATGGAGATTGTGACCATTCCCTTGACGGGCGCCCTCGAGCACCAAGATTCCATGGGTAACAAGGAGGTTCTGCACGCAGGTGAGGTACAGGCCATGTCGGCGGGCACGGGCATTTTTCACTCGGAATACAACGCCAAGGCGGACGAACCCTGTACGCTCTTGCAAATCTGGATTTTCCCCGAAGAGCGCAATGTCACGCCGCAATATGCCCAAACCTACTACGATGTCGATGCGATCAAGCGGGAGTGGCACGCGGTCGTCAACCCCATAGGGAAGGGCGATGGTCTGGGCATTCATCAGCAGGCCTGGTTCAATTTGACCCGCATTCCTGCCGGCGAGCGCCGCGATTACGCCCTCAAAAGGGCTGAAAACGGGGTCTATTTCTTCGTGATTGAAGGGGGGATCACCTTGGACAGCCAGCCCCTGAGCACCCGTGATGCGGCGGGGGTTTGGGGTCAAGAATCCTTTGCCATTACCGCGACGGAGGATGCCTACGTTTTGGCCATAGATCTTCCCCTGCAGCTCCCCAAGATGGGTTAACTTTGTGCCTTCATCACCCCAACTATGTTTGAAGGCCTAACCGAACGCATTGATTCCGCCATCCACCGATTGAGTGGCCGCGGGCGCATTACGGACATCAATATTGCCGAAACGCTCAAGGAAATCCGTCGTGCATTGGTTGATGCCGACGTCAACTTCAAGATTGCCAAAGAATTTACGGATCGCGTCAAGGATCAGGCCTTGGGCCAAAACGTGATCAAGGCCGTTCAGCCGGGTCAAGCCTTAGTCAAGATTGTACGGGACGAAATGGCTGCTCTCATGGGCGGTCAAGCCGTCGAGATTGCCTCAGGCACAGGCTTGCAAACCGTTTTGATGGCCGGCCTTCAGGGTTCGGGTAAGACCACGTTCACCGCCAAGCTCGGCTCCCATCTTAAGCGCAAGAAAGGCCGCAAAGTATTGCTGGCCGCCGCGGACGTCTACCGTCCGGCGGCGATCGACCAGCTACACACGTTGGGCGGCCAAGTAGATATTGAGGTGTTCTCCATGCCGGAGGAGAAAGATCCCGTCGTCATAGCCCAAAAGGCCCAGCAGAAGGCGAAGGCCGAAGGATTTAACTACTTACTCATCGATACGGCGGGCCGTTTGGCCGTGGATGAAGCGTTGATGGCGGAAATCAAGGCCATCCACGCGGCCGTCCAGCCCCAGGAAACCCTCTTTGTGGTCGACGCCATGACGGGCCAAGATGCCGTCAACACGGCCAAGGCATTCCATGATGCTTTGGACTACAGTGGGGTCATTCTCACCAAACTCGACGGCGATACCCGCGGTGGTGCGGCATTGACGATTCGCAGTATTGTCGAGGTTCCAATTAAGTTCATCGGTACCGGCGAAAAGATGGAGGCCCTGGACATCTTCTATCCGGAGCGCATGGCTGACCGCATCCTCGGCATGGGTGACGTCATTTCCCTGGTAGAGCGTGCGCAAGAGCAATTCGACCAGGAGTCGGCGCGCAAGATGTCCAAGAAAATTGCCACGAATTCGTTTGGATTTGATGACTTCTTGGACCAAATCCAGCAAGTCAAGAAAATGGGCTCCATGAAGGACCTTATGGGCATGATTCCAGGGGTAGGGAAGGCCATGAAGAACATGGATATCCCTGACGACGCCTTCAAGCATGTCGAAGCCATGATCAAATCCATGACGCCCAAGGAGCGTGAGCAACCGAGTATCCTCAATGGAACACGTCGTGCGCGGATTGCCAAGGGTTCGGGCCGAACCGTGGCAGATGTCAACAAACTGATCAAGCAGTTCGAGGATATGAGCAAAATGATGAAAATGATGCAAGGCAAAGGCGGCCGGCAGCAGATGATGAACATGATGAAAAATATGCCCAAATAATGGCCCAATTACTGAGCGGAAAAGTCGCGGCCGCGGCCTGGAAGGAGAAAATCCGAAATCAAGTTATCGAGCGACTCGCCGCGGGCAAAACCCGCCCACATCTCGCCGCCATACTCGTTGGGGACGATCCAGCTTCCCGAGCGTATGTTCGTGGGAAGGTCAAAGACTGCGAAGAAGTAGGCTTTGAATCCACCTTAATCAATCTGCCCGCCACAGCAACGGAAGATGAATTGCTGCATGAGATCCGCCAACTCAATGCCAATCCTTCGGTTAGCGGCTACATCGTTCAATTGCCCCTGCCAAAGCACTTTGACGACAAACGCATCTTGCTTGCCATCGATCCCGAAAAGGACGTGGATGGCTTTCATCCAGATAATGTGGGACGGATGGCGTTGGGTTTGCCCACCTATCTTCCCGCCACGCCCTACGGCGTTCTGCTCTTGTTAGAGCACTTTCAAATCTCGACCGAAAGCAAGCATGCCGTCATCGTGGGCCGCAGCCATATTGTAGGATCTCCCATGAGCATTCTGTTAGGTCGTAACGGCAAACTTGGGAATGCGACAGCAACCCTGACACATAGCAAGACCCCCAATCTGCACGAAATAACTCGCCAAGCGGATATTCTTGTGGCGGCCATTGGAAAGCCCCTGTTTATACGCCCCAAACATGTTAAACATGGAGCCATTGTGATCGACGTGGGGATAAATCGAGTCGATGACAAATTGGTGGGGGATGTGGACTTTGAAAGGGTAGAGCCCATCGCATCTGCGATTTCCCCCGTACCTGGCGGGGTGGGTCTCATGACGCGCGTGGGATTGCTTATGAACACCTTACGTGCAGCTGATGGCCGTGGCTGATGCCCAGCACCTCCCTTTGATGGAGGCATTCCGCACCATCCAAGGCGAAGGAGCGCATACCGGTTGTCCTTCGTTCTTTTTTAGAATTGGAGGTTGCGATGTGGGATGCCATTGGTGCGATGTCAAAGAGTCGTGGGATGCGGGAAAGCATCCCGTTACCCCCTTGGACGACATGCTCAGCCAGTTGCGACCGGAAGATCAGACCATTGTGATTACGGGCGGCGAGCCTCTGATGTGGAACATGGGACCACTCACCGAAGCCCTCCAATCGGCCGGAAAACGGGTTCATCTTGAAACGTCTGGCGCCTACCCGCTCACCGGAACGTGGGATTGGATCTGCCTGTCACCCAAGAAAACCAAAGCCCCCCGCCCCGAATGGTACGGAGTAGCCCATGAGCTGAAAGTGATCGTCTACAATCGCGACGACATTCGATGGGCGCAAGAACACGCGGCCCAATGTCACCCGGGGTGTCGCCTGTATTTACAGCCAGAGTGGAGTCGCCGAGACACGTCTTTACCCATGATTATTGAATTCCTGGAAGAGCATCCCGGCTGGAGACTGTCCTTGCAAACGCACAAATACATTGGCCTGCCCTGAAATAGGGTCAAGTACACTGATGATATCGCAGAAGAGAGTGGGTTGGTCCGAAAGGGTAGCCGGTGCACGAAGGGCACCCTAAACGATCTTGGTAAATTCTCGCTCCACGCGGTCAATTCCCTTTATAGCTTTTAATTTTTGGGCTAGATCGGTCAATTGGCTTCGGTCTAGGACTTGGACAGAAATCGTCCCGGAAAAAACCCCTTCCGCTCCATCAATATGCAGGGCCCGGATGTCCATACTCATCTCGGTGGAGATCAGGGATGTTACTTGTAATATGAGGCCCGGACTATCCATACCAGAGAAGCGGAGCACGGCATTGAACCCACGATTTTCACCACTTGCCCACTGGGCCAAGACGACCTTTTCCGCAAAGCGACCTTGTAGGTTGATTGTGTGAAGGCAATCCGTTCGATGCACGTGAATGCCGTCCTGCTCAATGAAACCAAAGATGGCATCCCCATGGATCGGGTGACAACAACTAGCAAGTCGATGTTCCAAATTGACTTGATCCGGACCAAAAACGATTCTTCCCGTAATTTCTTTCAGCGCTTTCAGCGAAGAAGGCTTCGGTTTGAATCGACGCCGTAAATTCTGATAAAACCCTCCGGATTCCTCTTGAACAAAAGCGCGAAATTGCTCTACAGACAATCGTCCCGATCCAAATTGCTCGTGGAGCTCTTTCGGATTTTTTAAGGAGAAGAAGTTGAGCATTTTTTGCGTGGTGCTCTGATTTAGTTCCGATTTGGCCTTGAGCATCATGCGAGTAAGCTTGCGCTTCCCGCGTTCTTGAGCCAAACGAGTCTCCTCACGCAGAAATCCCCGTATGCTGGACTTTGCTTTCGGCGTAACGACCCAATTCATCCAATCGGCTCGCGGATGTTGGTTGTCGGAAGTGAGGACCTGAACTTGGTCACCACTTTGAATTTCGTACGAAAGAGGAACTAATTTCCCATTCACTTTGGCCCCTAAAGTCGACATGCCTATATCCGTGTGAATTTCAAAGGCAAAATCCAGGGCGGTCGCGTGCTTGGGTAGCGTGAGCATCTTGCCTTGAGGCGTGAAGGCAAAGATTTCTTCGGAGAACAATTGGAGCTTGAATTGATCAACAAATTCAACAGCGCTACTGCTCTGATTTTCAATTGCTTCTCTAATTTTTCCAACCCACTCTTCCAAGGCCGTATTGCCGGAATTGTCCTCTTTGTAACGCCAATGTGCCGCGTAACCTCGTTCAGCTTCTTCATCCATTCGCTTGGATCGAATCTGGACTTCTATCCAATGGCCCTCGGGCCCCATGACCGTAATGTGTAGGGATTCATATCCGTTCGCCTTGGGGCTGGTGATCCAATCACG
>DNWN01000152.1 GCA_003507115.1 Cryomorphaceae bacterium
GTGTTCGGGCCGTTTTGGTGAAGAGCTTTGCACGGATCCACGAAACCAACCTCAAGAAGCAAGGCATGCTGGCCTTGACCTTTGCCAATGAGGCGGATTACGCCCGCATTCAAGAGCACGATGCCATCGACTTTGTGGACCTGAAGGACTTCGCTCCGGGCAAGCCCTTAACGTTGGTTTTCCGCCATGCCGATGGCAGCGAAGACCGCGTGGTAGCGCAGCATACCTACAATGAACAGCAGATCGCCTGGTTTAAGGCGGGCTCTGCCCTCAACCTCATCAAACAAGAACAAGGTTTGTAAACCATAGGTTGATAAGTTCTCCAAGCCGCAGCCCCAAAAGGCTGCGGCTTTTTTTACCTTCCAAGCATGGAGTATTCAAAGCGAACCCAATGGGGCTGGGCCATGTACGATTGGGCCAACTCGTCCTACAGTTTAGTCATTGGGACGGCCATCTATCCCATTTATTACGCCGCGGTGATGGAAGGTGCAGGCAAGGAAGGGTTTGCCTTTTTAGGTGGGCACATCAGCACCACCGCCGCTTACACCTTTGCAGTCGCCGCCTCATTTTTGACCGTAAGCCTCATGACGCCCTACCTGAGCGCCCTGGCCGAACTAGGAGGGAACAAGAAGCAATTCATGCGAAGCTTCATCTACACGGGGTCGGCCGCGTGCATGGGGATGTACTTTTTCACGGAAGAGACCTTGTGGTGGGGGCTCCTCGCTCCGTATTTGGCTTCGCTCTGCTTTTCGGGGAGTTTGGTATTCTACAATTCGTACTTGCCGGAAATTGCCCCGCCAGACCGCCAAGATGCCTTGTCCGCTCGGGGATTTGCCCTAGGCTACTTGGGCAGTAGTTTGGTGTTGATTGCCGCCTTGGCCTGTATCCAGAACCCCGATTGGTTCAACCAAGAGGGGGTGGGTTGGATTACCCGGATGAGCTTCGTAACCGTGGGCCTTTGGTGGCTAGGTTGGGGAGAATTTTCCCTCTATCGCCTGCCGTCGGGCCATCAAATTGAGGGCGGCGTGAAAGAAAAGGGCTGGATTCGGGCGGCCTACCAGCGCGTGTTTGATGTCGTGGCGGAATTTCGGGCTATGCCTGGGGTAGAGCGATTTTTAGTGGGCTTCTTTTTTGCTTCGGCGGGGGTCCAAACCATCATTTTGATTGCCTCCTTGTTCGGAACGCAAGTGTTAGGACTGGAGACCTCGGCCCTGATCACCACCATCCTACTCATCCAATTTGTGGGGATAGCGGGTTCCTATATTTTCAGCCGCCTCAGTGATGTGTGGGGCAATATTCGAGCTCTCATTGTTGCGGGACTGCTCTGGGTTTGCATTTGTGCTCTGGCTTATGTGGTGAACAGCGAAACGCAGTTCTATCTCTTGGGGGCCGCGGTGGGATTGGTGCTCGGGGGCATACAATCGTTGGCGCGGTCTACCTTTTCCAAGTTGCTTCCCTCAGAAGGGGAGCACGTCACCTACTTTAGTTTTTTTGACATCGCCGAAAAGTTGGCGACGGTGTTGGGCATGGTGGCTGTCGGTTGGATGGAAACGGTCACGGGAGACCTTCGATTTTCGGCCCTCCTCTTGTCCGGATTTTTCTTGTTGGCGGTTGCCTCGTGGTTTGGGGTGAGGACGGCACAAAAATTGTAGTTTGGCTCCCAATGAAAAAAGCGATTCTTTCCGTCCTAGCCTTGACGAGCATGATCTCGGCATGCTATTATGACAATGCGGAGGAGCTGTACGGAACCACCCCCTGCGATGCCAGTGCCGTGACGTGGACGTCCGATATTCAACCCTTACTTCAAACCCAATGCGTTTCCTGCCATTCGGGGGCCTCTGCGTCTGCGGGTAAAGACTTCTCTACCTACACTTCGGTAAAGGCCTCCCTCAATAGCGCGGTGGGGCGCATGAACAAGCCGGTGGGAGACCCCCTGCTCATGCCTCCGAGCGGAAAACTTTCTACCTGTTCTCTCACCAAAATGGACGCCTGGGTTGCAGCCGGGGCGCCCCAAAACTAAAATCCCTATGAAAAAGTCCCTTCTTTTATTGGTTACCCTCTGTGTATCCTACTCGGCGATGGCCCAAAAACTGGTTAGCCGCGATACCTATGTCCACTTCTTTTCCGAAACCCCCGTGGAGGATATTGAAGCTTCGCTGAAGGATGGGGTCGGCCTGGTCAACACGGAAACCAAGGAATTTGTCTTTCAAGTGAATATCCAGTCCTTCACCTTTGAGAAAGCCCTCATGCAGGAGCATTTCAATGAGAACTACATGGAGTCTACCAAGTATCCCAAGGGCTTGTTCAAGGGCAAAATTTCGGGGGATGTCGCCTTCGCAAAGGCGGGAACGTACAACGTGAAGCTGGTGGGTACCATGAATATCCACGGTAAGGATCGCGCCATGACGATTCCCGCAACCATCGCCGTATCCAAAGAAGGTTTGGTCGTCTTGGAGTCGACATTTATCATCAAGCCGACGGACCACGATGTCGAAATCCCCAGTTTGGTGGTCACCAAAATCGCCAAGGAGATCGAAGTCAAGGTGAAGTCCACTCTTCGCGCCAACTAAGATGAAGCGCATTCTTCTGGCGCTGAGCCTAGGACTTGCTGCAAGTGCCTGGGCCCAAGACGACCTATTGGCAGAATTGGACGCGATCGCTCCTCCCGCTCCAAAGGCCTATGCCTTTGCCACGTTTAAGGGTACGCGTATCATCAATCAGCAGTCCGTAGAATTACCTGCTGCAGGGGTTGGGCAGTTTGTCATTGGCCACCGCTTTGGAGCACTCAACGACCGCCCATTATACAATCTTTTTGGATTGGACGTTGCGCAAATCCGATTTGAATACAGCTATTCTCCCGTCGCTTGGCTCAATTACGGGGCGGGTAGATCTTCGGGATCCAAAACCTACGACGCGTTTGCTAAAGTGCGTTTCACTCGACAATCGCGTGGCCCAGGTTTCAACTGGCCCGTGACCACCGCGTACTACACCAACGCGACGGTCGTCACGACGCCTTTTACAGATGGATTTGAGCATTTCTTTTCCGATCGACTGGCCTATACCCACCAGTTCCTCATGGCTCGCAAGATGAATGAGGCCCTTTCTCTCCAAGTCGTGCCCACGCTGGTGCATTTCAACTTGGTCCAAACAACGGATGAGTCCAATGATCAATGGGGGGTCGCCTTTGGGGGACGCTACAAGCTCACCCAGCGCATGGCTTTGACGGCGGAGTACCTACTTCGCGCGAATCCCTTGGATCAGACCAGAAATCCCTTGAGTCTCGGCATTGACATCGAGACGGGCGGACACGTGTTTCAATTCCACTTGACCAATGCCCGATCCATGGCCGATCCGCAGTGGATGATGCAAACCCCAGGATCCTGGTCCAAAGGGGACATATTTCTGGGCTTTAATATTACCCGCGTATTTACCCATAAAGCACCCGAATTCCGGTAAAAATTGTTCTTTTTGGCAGGGCGATCACACTCTCATGCCAATACACCGCAGTAACTTCGGGCGGTAACTTCCTCCCTAGTGAATCACACATTTGACCTCATCGTCGTGGGCGGCGGCATCGTTGGTGCGGCCACGGCCTATCAATACCGGCAACGGCATCCCCGTGCACGTATTGCTGTGTTGGAAAAAGAACCCCGCGCCGCCGCCCATCAAACAGGACGGAATTCGGGCGTAATTCACTCCGGACTCTATTACAAGCCCGGGTCGCTCAAGGCACGAACGTGCCTCAGCGGTTATGCGCAATTACTCGATTTCTGTGCGGAAAACGCCGTGGCGCATGAGGTCTGCGGAAAAATCGTGGTTGCGACGGATGCCCAGGAGGCTGCGCGCTTGCGCGGCCTTGCGGATCGTGGTTCCCAAAACGGGTTGCAAGGCCTAGGCTTCCTGGATGCCGACCAAGCCCGTGAGATCGAACCCCATATCGAAGCCTACGAAGCGCTTTGGGTACCGCAGACGGGCATCGTGGACTATGTGGGCATGACGCAAAAATTGCTTGAGCGGGCCACAGACGGCCAAGGTTCGGTGCGTTTGAATTGCCGCGTTCATGGACTCAAGCGATCGGGCTCCATCCGTCGAGTAGAAACCTCGGAGGGAACGTTTGAAGCGCCCCATGTGGTGGTCTGCGCGGGATTGCAAAGCGACCGAATGGCGGCGAAGGACGGCGTTCGAAATGGCATTCGCATCGTCCCCTTTCGGGGCGATTACTACGACTTGACGCCCGAGGCAGCCCACAAGGTGAGAAACCTTGTCTACCCCGTGCCCGATCCCGAATTTCCCTTCCTGGGCGTCCACTTTACGCGCATGGTGGAAGGCGGGGTTGAATGTGGCCCCAATGCCGTTTTCAGCTTTGCACGAGAAGGCTACGCCAAGACGGCCTTTGATGCCGAGGATAGCGCGAGTGCTCTAGGCTTCGGTGGGACGTGGCGCCTCTTCGCGAAGCATTGGCGCTACGGACTCGGAGAATATGAGCGGGCTTTTTCAAAAAAGAAATTCCTCACGGCCCTGCAAAAAATGATGCCCAGCTTGGCGATGGAAGACATTATTCCGGGTCGAGCGGGAATTCGCGCTCAGGCACTGGACCAGCAGGGCCAATTGGTCGATGATTTTGTAATCGAGCGTGGGGAGGCAGCCGTGCATGTCATCAATGCCCCCTCGCCCGCCGCGACGGCGAGCTTAGCTATTGCGGAAGAGATTCTAGAGCGCGTAGCGCAGTCCTAACGCTTACTTCTGTCCTTCTGCCTCGGGCCAAGGGCTTTCCTTGCCGATATGGAACAGGGCGTCGCCCCGGTGCACTAACGGAATGTTGTTGTGCCCAATGATGAATCCATCCATAGGACTCAAAATCTTCACCGTGTACGAGTCGTAGGGGTTTCGAATTCGGCCAATTAACTCGCCTTCCCGCACCGCTTGGCCACTACCGCGTTCAAAGGAAAAAAGGCCGGATGCTTCGGCACGCACCCAGGTGTTTCCTGCAATGTGGCGGGGAGTCGCGGGGCTCCCTTTTTCGCGGCCTCGGATACCATGTACTTTGGGAGACTTGGCAAGCATACCAATATGATACATGTACCGTTTAGTGCCGCGTATAGCTTCTTTGATCGCTTGCTCTTCGAGCCGCAGGGATTCCCCACCCTCGTACACGATAATGGGCACCCCATTCATCTGACCGCATGCCCGCAAGGATCCGGCTATTAACCCCGATCCCAGTGAAATTGGCGCTTGAAACGCCTTGGCCATATCGATAGCCAGCGGATCGAGCGGATCGTAGCGAATCTGGGGGTAGTTGGTGCGGCTCGCACCGCCCGTATGAAAATCGATACCCATGTCGACTACGGGAAGGATTTTGGTCGCCAAGGTGTGGGCCACCTGGGCGGCAAGGGAGCCATTGGAAGAACCTGGAAAACTGCGGTTGACATCCTTTCCATCGGGCACTTCCCGACTAAAGAACAAGAATCCGTAGACGTTGATGATTGGCAGGGCGACGACCGTTCCGCATGTGATCTCCTCAAAAATCCCGAGGGAAATCATGCGGCGAACCACTTCGATGCCATTGACTTCATCCCCGTGAAGGCCTCCGCTCAACAGTAAGGTTGGTCCCGGAGTCGCGCTCCGAAACACGTGCACGGGCATATGAATCAGGGTTCCAGATAAAAGTCTGGCGACCTGAATTTCAACGGTTTTATAGCTCCCTGGAGGTATGACGATGTCGTCAATGACCAAGACGTCATCGGTGGTCATTTACTGTCCAGTGTAGGTTTGTGGACGCAGAGCACGCAGCTCGTCTTTGACCGATTCGGACACGCCCAGCCCCTCAATAAAGGCCGAAATCGTGCGCTGAGTAATGCCCTCATTCGTCCGTGTCAAAGCTTTGAGCGCCTCATAGGGCTGAGGGTAGGCTTCGCGGCGGAGGATCGTTTGAATACCCTCGGCGACCACGGCCCAGTTGGATTCCAAATCGGCATCCATGGCGTGCTCATTTACAATGAGCTTACCCAAGCCTTTTTGGAGATTTTGCATCGCAAGCAAGCCGTGCCCAAACGGAACACCCACATTTCGCAAGACCGTACTGTCTGTCAAATCTCGCTGAAGGCGGGAAATGGGGAGTTTTGCAGACAAATGCTCGAGCAAGGCATTGGCGATGCCTAGGTTGCCCTCCGCATTTTCAAAATCGATTGGATTCACCTTGTGGGGCATGGCCGAAGAGCCTACCTCACCCGCGATAATGCGCTGTTTGAAGTACTCCATGCTGATGTATTGCCAAACATCTTTGGATAAATCGATGAGGATCGTGTGGATACGCTTGACGCCATCGAGATAGGCCGCCAGATAGTCGTAGTGTTCGATCTGCGTGGTTGGGTAAGAGCGCTTCAGTCCCAGTGTTTCCTCGCAGAAATGGAAGGCAAAAGCATGCCAGTCCGTGGCGGGATATGCTGCAAAGTGAGCATTAAAGGCCCCGGTGGCACCTCCAAATTTGGCCGCAAATGGAATGCTGTTCAGCATGTTCCGTTGCTGCTCAAGTCGAACGATAAAAACCTGCCATTCTTTGCCCAAGCGTGTCGGGGAGGCCGGTTGTCCGTGGGTTCGGGCCAACATGGGCAAATCAGCCCATGCAATCGATTGATCCCGAAGTTGGTCTAGCAGGTCTTCGAGGGCTGGCAAAAAAATCTCTTCGTGGTACTCCTTGATAGAGAGGGGAATGGCCGTATTGTTTATGTCTTGGGAAGTCAGGCCAAAATGCACATACTCCGCTTGGGATTCCAAACCAAGCTTGGTCAATTGATCTTTTAAAAAGTACTCGACCGCTTTGACGTCGTGGTTGGTTGTTTTTTCGATTCGCTTGATCTCGAGCGCATCCGCTTCCGAAAACTGGGTGTAAATCTGTCTCAAAGCCTGTTTGTGCTCGTCGTGGATCCCCGAGAGGGCAGGGAGCGGGAGTTCGGCCAGGGCAATGAAATACTCCACTTCCACGCGAACGCGGTAGGTGATGAGTCCAAATTCGGAGAAATACGGCGAAAGAGGTTGAGTGGTCCGAGCATATCGGCCATCAAGCGGCGACAAAGCGTGTAAGGCAAATTCCATTCCTAGTACTAAAGCACAAAGGTACCAAATGGCGGTAGCATCGGCACAGATTTTGGGCCGTCTGCCTGAAATATCTGCCATTCACGCCCATTCGTGATGGCGCCCCACGGGGCTCGGGTACTTAAATTATAGCGCATCCATTGGTCGCTCACGGAATCGTTTAAGGGAATGTGGTCGGCTTTGCACTCAATCAACATCCAAAGTTTCCCCTCGAAAAATATCGCAATGTCGAATCGCCGGAGCATGCCGTTAACTTGAATAGCCCGCTCCACGGCGACCGAGGCGGGGGGATAGCCGGCATCTAGGATCACGCGACGAAGGGCATCTTGACGTACCCATTCTTCCGGAGTGGCCTTGACATGTTTGCGCCGAAAGGCGTCCCAAAGCGTTTCCGTGTGCGGGTCTAGATCCTGCATACTCGAATGAAGCCATGGGCGAGGTCGCATGGTACAAGGTTATGTACTTTTGTGGGATTCTCATGAAGAAAAAAGTACTGCCTTATCGCGACCCCTTCGGTTATCCCATCTGGGCCAAGCGTACGGTCATTTTTTGGTTTGGAATGATTACGTGGTACCGCTGCAACCGCATAAACAAGTTGGTGGTCCTCGGTGGAGAGCATTTGAAGGCCTTGCCCGACCAAAATGTACTCTTCGTCAGCAACCACCAGACCTATTTTATGGATGTGGCGAGTATGTACCTCGTTTTCAGCCATGCCAAACACCGCATTTATGATCGCGCGGATCGCTTTTGGCCCTTCGTCAATCCCAAAATCAATCTCTTTTTCATCGCCGCCAAGGAGACGATGAAGTCAGGCCTATTGCCCCGCGCCCTCGCCTTAGCCGGCTCCGTCAGCATCAAGCGCACATGGCGGGAAGCCGGCAAGTCGGTGTCTCGCAATGTGGATCCCCGTGATTTGGAAAACATCAAGAAGGCTATTCAGAATGGATGGGTTATCACCTTCCCGCAAGGAACCACCAAGCCCTATGTGCCAGGAAGACGGGGAACCGCACATATTATCAAGCAGTTAAACCCGGTGGTGGTGCCTGTTGTGATCGATGGCTATCGGCGCGCATTTGATAAAAAAGGGCTTCGAACCAAGAAGCGAGGGAGTGAACTCCGAATGAGGTTTAAGGAGCCCATGACTTTTTCGCCCGATGCAAGCCCCCAAGAAGTTCTAGATGAAATCATGGACGCAATCGAACAATCGCCAATGCATCAGGGAATTCGTACCTTGGAGCCCACTAATCGTCCTGCAAACGCTTGAACATGAAACGCATCCTCTTCTCCGTTTTGGCCGTCATGGCCCTGGTTGCTGCCTGCGAAAAGAGCATATTGCCCGAAGACGCCAGCTACGACCAACGCAACGTGGTGCTTCGCCATTTCTTTTACTATGACGGGGCAACCATGGACACCAACAAGGTATTCCTGTTGGGGAATGCCGAAGTGCGCTTCCAAGATATTGAGCTCGTATTTGGTGAATACTACTTCACGGACCATCTGGATGACACTTTGACCCCCAATTTTAAGGATACGGTCAACCCCTATGTGTTTGATCCGGTAGCCGCCTCACTGCGCTACAATACGGAAGCACGTCTTTACCGCTTGTCTAAAGGTGTCTATTCAGGGACGCATCACTTCCGAATGGGGCTGGACTCTGCGGCCAATGCCACAGCTCCCAGTGCCTTAGATGAGAAGCACACACTGCGCCATCCGGGCTTGTACCGTGGAACTGGAGAGGGATACAACATTCTGTACATCAAGGGTTTGTATAAAGACGCCAGCGACACGACGGTGTTGGCGCCCGATAAGCCCTTTGTGTACCGCGTATCCAACAATTTGATGCAAATGGACTGGTTCAAGTCTATGTCCTTCAACGTGGTTCCGAACCGAGATGTCAATATCAACATCGTGTGGGACATCGATAAACTCCTCTTGGGAACGGATCCTTTACTTGTGGATGACTTGGATGTGGACCCCAGCAATCCGATTGCGGCAGGATTGTGGCCAAGTATCAAGGCCAACATGGAGGCCTCCTACCAGATTCAGCTTTAACCTTTTCGCATGAAGGCGCACTTCATTGCCATCGGCGGCTCGGCGATGCACAATTTGGCATTGGCCCTGGCCGAACGGGGCGATACGACCATCACAGGCAGTGACGACGCCATTTTTGAGCCTTCACGCAGTCGCCTCGCCGCGGCCGGTATCCTTCCAGAAACGGAAGGGTGGTTTCCCGAAAAGATTGGTGCCGATTTGGATGCCGTGATCTTAGGCATGCACGCGCGGGCTGACAATCCCGAGTTGCTGCGCGCTCAAGAACTAGGTTTGCCTATTTTTTCCTATCCCGAATACCTCTACGAAGCCACCAAGGGCAAAACACGTGTCGTCGTGGGTGGAAGCCATGGAAAGACCAGCACGACTTCTATGCTCTTGCATGCCTTGCGAATCGATGGTCTGGACAGCGACTATATGGTAGGTGCCCAGTTGGCAGGCTACCAGACGATGGTGCGCTTGTCCAATTCGGCCGAATGGGCCGTTTTTGAGGGGGACGAGTACTTGTCCTCGCCCATTGATTTACGCCCCAAATTTCACCTCTACCGGGCCAATGTGGCCATCTTGACCGGGATGGCCTGGGACCACGTGAACGTGTTTCCGACGATGGCCGACTATGAGCGCGCGTTTAGCGGCTTCCTAGTGAGCATGGAACCCGGAGGCACCTTGATTTACAACGAGGAGGATGAGGCCTTAACCGCCGTCGTTCTCGCAGATCAAAGCCCCATTCGCAAGATTCCTTATCGCACCCCGGCCTACCGCGTGGAGAACAACCAATGGATTTGGGAAACGCCCCATGGTGACCTTCCCCTGCGCATCATGGGCCGCCACAATCTGAGTAATGCCGAGGGTGCTCGATGGTTGGCCCAGGAAATGGGCATACAGGAAGAAGATTTCTATGATGCCATGATCACCTTTGAGGGGGCACAACGCCGATTGGAGGTGCTTGCGGAGTCGGACGCGCGCTGCGTGCACCTGGACTTTGCGCATGCGCCGAGCAAGGTGAAAGCGACGGTGGCCGCGTACGTGGAGACCTATGAGCAGACCGCGGGTCTATTGGAATTGCACACGTTTAGTTCCTTGAACCCCGCCTTTATCCCGGGCTATGCGGGTACCATGGAGGGGTTGGGCCAAGCCATGGTCTACTTTGATCCAGCTGCCGTAGCGCACAAGAAGCTCCCGGCCCTGGATCCGGCCTGGGTACAGGAAACCTTTGGTCCCGGCGTCCAAGTATTTACGCGCCAAGAAGAGGTGCAGGCTGCCTTGGAGGCTTTGCCAGCCGCCTGCCATTTGCTCATCATGTCGTCTGGAAATATGGGCGGCATCGATGTCCGCACTTGGGCTCCTTCGTGGGTCTGATCCCTGCCTCAGCCGCAGCCGCCAGTTTGAAGCCCCCCGTTTAACGGCCAGGTCAAACTCCACAGCCAGGTGGTGCGCAGTTTATCGGTGCGCATGTCCAAGGTGGTCTGAGGCCCAAAGGCGATTTCTACAGGAAGTATCACGCAATGATTGAGCACAAATGGGCTCATTCGGTTCCGATAGTGGCCCTGGACACGAAGCACCCAGGGATAGCCGGTCTGCTGGTAGACCAGTGGAAC
>DNWN01000157.1 GCA_003507115.1 Cryomorphaceae bacterium
AAGGAAGCGGTATTAGGTGCCAATGTGGTCCTGACCGCAAGTACCAAAATTATTGATGTCACCGGGTCGGAGCCCGTGGAATATCGGGGGCATATCCCTGCACGGAGCGTAGTGATTCCCGGAAGCCAGAGCAAAACCTTTCCGGCTGGAACCTACCAAGTGCCTTGCGCCCTGATCATTGGGCAACGCAAGGAGAGCACGGACATGAAGACCTCCCTCAACGATGCCCTTCGCACCTACAACGTAGCCGTGTAAGCATGTACCCCAAGGAACTCGACCATCTCGTTTTTCAGACGATCGGCGCCACAGCAGATGATGCCGGCGTGCCCTGCTATGTCGTGGGTGGATGGGTGCGGGATCGCCTACTAAAACGTGGAAACTCGAAAGATGTGGACTTTGTGGTTGTCGGGGACGCCCTTGCCCTGGCTCAGGAGGCCGCCCATCGACTGAAAGCAGGCAAAGTCACGGTATTCAAAAATTTTGGTACCGCGCAATTTCGCTGGAAGGACTGGGACATTGAATTTGTGGGCGCACGCTCTGAGAGTTACAGCCCGAACAGCCGAAATCCCCAGGTAGCAGCGGGCACCCTGGAGGAAGATCAATTGCGCCGCGACTTCACCATAAATGCTATGGCGTATTGCGTCAATCGGCCAGATTTTGGCACTCTGCTCGACCCTTTTGGTGGGCGGAAAGATTTGGAACTAGGCATCTTGCGCACACCGGTAGATCCCCGAAAAACCTTCGAAGATGATCCTCTTCGAATGCTCCGGGCGGTGCGGTTCGCCAGCCAGCTTTCCTTCGCCATGGACCCGGACACACTGGAAGGGATTCGCGCCTGCGCGCATCGGTTGACCATTCTTTCTCCGGAACGCATTTCCAACGAACTAAACAAAATCCTCGAAAGTCCAAAACCTAGTATCGGATTTTCATGGATGCATCAAGGAGGCTTATTGTCTCAAATTCTCCCCGAAGTGGCGGATTTATTGGGAGTCGACGAAGTGGAGGGCCATCTTCACAAAGACAATTTCTGGCACACCCTCGAAGTGGTCGACAACCTGGCCGAGGTGTCCGACAACCTTTGGCACCGTTGGGCCGCACTGCTGCACGACATCGGAAAACCTCCGACAAAACGCTTTGTCCCTGGGACCGGCTGGACCTTTCACGGCCACGAATTTTTAGGGGGGAAAATGGCCAAGAAAATTTTTAAACGACTCTCTTTGCCCTTAGATGATCGTTTGGCCTATGTGGTCAAATTGATCCAAATGTCCAGCCGCCCGATTGCTGTATCGAGCGATATGGTCACCGATTCCGCCGTCCGACGACTTCTTTTTGACGCCGGGGACCGCATCGACGATCTTATGCAGCTATGTGAGGCGGATATCACGACCAAGAATCCCAAAAAGAAGAAAAAATACCTCACGAATTTTCAGAAGGTGCGTGAGAAACTCGTGGAAGTGGAGGCACGTGACCACTTGCGTAACTGGCAACCTCCTGTGGACGGGAACCAATTGATGGAGTGGTTTGGATTGCCCCCCGGTAAAGAGATTGGGCAAATTAAAATGGCCATCCGTGAAGCCGTCCTAGATGGACAAATCCCAAATACCTTTGACGATGCTCGGAAGTTGGCCTATGATATTGCCGCCTCTCTCGGCATAGAACCCAAGTTTGACTTATGAATACACGCCTAACCCTTCGCGCCATTCTGCATTGCCCCGACGATGTTTTTCGCGATATTTCCATTGACAGCACCGCCTCTTTAGAAGAACTCCATGGAGCCATTGCGCGGGCCTATGACCTGGAACCTGGCCAGATGGCTTCGTTTTATACGACGGATGATCATTGGACACAGCTGGATGAAATTCCCTTGATTGCGATGGACCCACAAGGACTCGGCGCCATGGCGGACCACCCCTTGTCCAGAATTCTCGGTGGCAGCGGACAGCGACTGATTTTTATCTACGACTTCTTAGCGATGTGGACTTTTATGGTGGAGTTTGTGCGTCAAGACCCAGGAGACGCGGGCGCTGCCGGGGTGGTGCTTTCCTATGGAACTCGACCCAAAGAAGCCCCAGACCCCGAATTTGCTGGAGAAGGCGGCCTAGCCTATGCCGAGGAGGAAGATGAGGAGGAAGATGAGTATGGCTTTGATGAGGAGGACCTCGATGGCTACTCCTCAGACGCCTGGTGAAATGTTACGTCCACAACGCTTTCAATAGGGATTCGCACTCCTTCTTTAAAAACCACCCATTCATTGGTGCACGCCCACAGAGTCGTTTCGATGCGATAGCGCATTTTTTTCTTACCCTGCAATAACACCGTGACCTTTTCTTCGCGGATGTTCCCAACGAACGTCGCCTTGTGTAATGCTTTCCAACGGACAATGTGTTCCTCCTCACTCACAAGAGGTGCGCGGGCCAAAGAAATTTGGCGCAATTCATCTCGGGTGATCAGTCGAATGTCTTTCATGGCTCTTCTCTAAGTTACGAAGAACTCCTAGAGCATTTACCTTCGCACTATGTCCCGCCCTCAACTTTGGATGCTTCATGGCCCTACCGCTTCGGGTAAAACCGCCTTGGCTATCGCCCTGGCAAAGGCCGTCCAAGCGCCCATTGTCAATTGTGACGCGCGCCAACTATACCGTGAGATGTCCATCGGGGTTGCCAGGCCTTCGGACGAAGAGCTCCGCGCTGCTGCACATTGGGGCATTGCCAGCCATAGTATCCATGAACCACTTACGGCCATGTCCTACGCCCGCTGGGCGCGCCCGCTTATCCAAGATCTACTAGCGCAACACGGCCAGGTTATCGTAGTCGGTGGTTCCGGGCTTTATGCTCGGGCGCTCCTTTACGCCTCTGACGCCCTCCCCGCTGCGGATCCCGCGTTGCGCTCGGAACTTGAAGCGACTTGGCAACAGGACCCACACATCCTAAAGCAGAAATTACGGGATTTAGATCCCGTCTATGCCGCTCAGGCGGACCTTCAGAATTCTCGCCGAGTCATTCGAGCCCTCGAGATCATGGAGATTACAGGACGCCCGTATTCGTCTCAACGAACACAAGAATCATCAGCCGCCATACCCTATTTCGATGCAGACTTGCATGAATCCGCCCTTTGGCCGGATATGGAAGTCTTGACCCCTCGGATTATGACTCGGACGCAGGCCATGTTCGAGAACGGCTTGCGACAAGAAGTGGAATCTCTCCGCCCCTTCAAAGATCTCACCGCCATGCAAACGGTGGGATATAGGGAGTTTTATGAGCAGCCAAATGCTCAGGATTCCGACTTAATCCAACTCATCGCCACCCATACCCGTCAATATGCCAAGCGGCAATGCACGTGGATTCAAAAACAACCCGCCGTGCGTCGCCTGCCCTTGGGAGCAACGCCTAAGGATGTACTCCGCCTATGAATTCCCGCAAACCACATCCGCGTTGGGGCTTTCTTACCCCGCTTTACCTCCTCGGAGTGGCCATTCATCGGCATATTTATGAGTGGAAAATTATTGTGCCCTTTTTGCCGAACCAGCCCACCCTTGCCCTGGGGAACTTGCATGCGGGAGGTACAGGAAAGACACCGATTGCCCTTTGGATTTTGGAACAATTGCAGCCCCATCTCCCGGACGTGGCCTATGTCTCTCGAGGTTATGGACGAAAAACCAAAGAAACCCGACGAGTTGAACTCCACGACGACCCCGACGCCGTCGGGGACGAGCCGCGCCTTGTTCGGAGCGTATTTGGTCATTGTCCCGATGTCCATGTGATTGTCGCCCGAAAACGCCGGGAAGCCTTTCATCTTCTCCCTAAAAATTGCCCGGTCATCCTCGACGATGCTATGCAGCACTGGGATCTCAAAAGCCCTGTCACGTTGTTGATCTGCCCCTATGGAGAATGGTATACGGAAGCTTCGGTGCTTCCCGCTGGCCCGCTTCGCGAATCTCCAGCTGCCGCCGGTCGTGCCTCTGCCATCGTCATCAGCAAGTGTCCCCACCCATTAGACGCTCATGAGCGCTTAGCGATTTCAACCAAATTGGGTCTGCGCAAAGACCAACCGCTGTTCGCTTCCCAGGAGGTCATGGGAGAGCCGCTTGCCCGTTGGAATGCCCCGGAATGGCGCGGGGATGAAACGGCGCTGGTTTTTTCGGGCATCGGAGACCCCCGTCGTTTTGAATCTTTCGCCACGGCACCCGAACGCTTTTCCCAAGGCGGAGTAGCGGCCGTCACCCTCCGTTTTCCCGACCACAGTCCATTGGATGAAGGCCGTTGTGACCAAATTGCCAAGGACGCCTACCAAGGCGGCTGCAATGTTTTGATTACGACGGGAAAGGACTTGGCCCGTTTGCCGCAGAAACCAAAAGCGTGGAGAGATCTGCATGTCTATATTTTGCCTCATGAAGCGGATTTTGGTTCAGACCGAAACCCCTTCCTCCAGTGGCTCCAAAACCAATGGAAGGCCCACGGATACCGCGTACCTTTGCAGTTATGAGCGAGAGCGTATCTGGTGCCTTTGAGGCGGTAATTGGACTGGAAGTGCACGTACAAATGAACACGCGTTCCAAAGCGTATTCTTCTGACGGATACGATTATGGAGCATCCCCCAACACCCAAATCTCACCCATTACGTTAGGGCACCCCGGAACCCTTCCTAAAGCGAACGCTGGAGTGGTGCGCAATGCGGTCCGATTGGGTTTGGCCTGTGGCTGCGATATCCGGGAATTTAATGCCTACGCACGGAAGAACTATTTCTACCCAGACTTGCCCAAGGGCTATCAGATTACCCAGGACGAAACTCCTATTTGCAGCGGTGGAGGGATTTGGATTTCATCCGAAACCATGGCTCCCAAGCGCATTGGGCTCACCCGCATTCACATGGAGGAGGATACCGGCAAGTCCATCCACGATTTGGACCCATTCCACACCCTGCTGGACCTGAACCGTGCGGGCGTACCGCTCTTGGAAATCGTATCCGAGCCGGACTTCCGCAGCGGTGAAGAGGCCTACCTATATCTGCAAGAAATTCGCAAACTGGTGCGCTACTTGGACATTTCCGATGGCAACATGGAAGAAGGGTCTCTGCGTTGCGACGTGAACATCTCAATCCGCCCCGTGGGCCGCGAAGCCTTTGGAACCAAAATCGAAGTCAAAAACTTGAATTCATTCCGCAACGTACAGCGGGCGATTGACTTTGAATTTGACCGGCAATGCGCCGTGCTGAATGCGGGCGGCAGCCTCTCGCAAGAAACCCGCACGTTTGACGCCGCCAAAGGTCGTACGACAGCGATGCGCTCGAAAGAGGATGCCAACGATTACCGCTACTTTATTGAGCCCGACTTGGCCCCTGTCCGCGTCACGGAAGCCCTCAAGGCAGAAATTGCCGAGGCCATGCCTCCTCTCCCGCAAGCCCTCGTGAAGCGCTATCAAGAAGAATTGGGATTGAGCCGCTACGACGCGCAACTCCTGACCGAGTCCAAAGAAACCGCCCTGTACTACGAGGCGCTCTTGAACACAGGATGTCCCGCTAAGTCAGGCGCAAACTGGCTGATGGGGCCCGTCCAAGGTTGGCTCAATGAGCGCGCCATGGACTGGACTCAGTGGACGCTCCCAGCCCGTGCCCTCGCTGGACTTATCGCCCTGGTCGAAGACCGAACGGTGAGCTTTAGCGCGGCCGCCCAACAACTCTTTCCCTTACTTGTGGCCCAGCCGGATTCCGATCCTCGAGCCCTGGCCGAAGCCCAAGGCCTAATCCAAGAGTCCGACGAATCGGCCCTCCTCGCTCATGTGGATGCCGCTCTCGCAGCCTTCCCAGACAAAGTAGCCGAGTACCAAGCAGGCAAGAAAGGCCTAATGGGTCTCTTCATGGGCGAAGTAATGAAGCGGAGCCGCGGAGCCGCGGACCCTAAAGTCGCGACTAAATTGATTCAACAGCGCCTAGGTTCCTAGGTAGATCCGGCGCGGATGCCTGAATTCCTATGAAAAAACCCTTTCTATGCGCCGCCATGTGGGCCTCTGCGCTCCTTGCTGGCTTGACAGCCTGTTCATCGGACCACGCCCAGCTCGATTTGACCGTGGCCGGGGCGACGGAAGCCATCATTGTTCGGATTGAGGGTGAACGAACCGTGCCCTGGGATACCGTGGCGATCACCCATGGCCAGCTAACCATGGAATTGCCCGTAGACAGCACCTTGCAGACCTTTTATTTCCTCCTTTTTGACACGGGGGGCAGTATGCGCTTGGGCATCCAGCCCGGAGACCGCATTGCCGGGCATGTCGAGGCAAGCAGCCCATTGACAGACTATACGTTGGAAGGCTCGGTCTTGAGTGAACAATTGCAGGCCCTCTACCTCCCTGTATTGCGTTCATCGCGCCTTTTAGATTCCTTGGATCAATACCGGGACGCCCATCTAAGCGACTCCACGGACGTAGCCTTGGCGCGTGAGCAACGACACTTCGAACGCTTGGAAGCCCGCTACCTCGCACACCGGGAGGAAATCCAGGTTGTGATGGCCCAGGACTCCACCAACTTGGCCAATGTCTTTGGGTTCTTTCAGCGAGTAGGCCAAGTACCCCTTTTCCGACCCAACTCGGACCTCCCAATGATGCAGGCCTATGCCGACGCCTTCATTCAGGCCTACCCCACGCACCCCTTGGCGATTATTTTCGCCCAGGAGACGGCCCGCATGGCGGCCGGAGCATCCGAACCCGCCGGTCGGTAGATGACTTCCGTGGAGGCTCCCGCCAAAGAGAACAAAAAAAGCCCTGGCCGATGGCCAGGGCTTTTTTACTGAGGGCTTTTGTCGCGGCTTAGCGGACAATCATCATTTCACTGGCCGCCGCACCATTCTGGGTACGTGTGACGACATAGCTCCCCTTGGGCAAGCCGGTGAGGTCAATCGTATAGCTTTCCATGCCCGTTGGTACGCGCTTCAAGTCGACACGGCGAACCACGCGGCCTTCGAGAGTACGGATAGAGATGCATACTTCGCCTTGAGCCTCCACAGGTACTTGGACACGCTCACTAGCCGGATTGGGATAGATACCCAAGGCCAAGCCTTCGTTCGCGCGAGGACGCTCGTCTATACTCACAGGACGACTTGTGGAAGTGCTCACGGAGTGGAACAATCCACGGCCATGCGTGGCAATGAAGAAATCACCTTCCGTCGCACTGCTACCCGGAGCATTGGGATCGTAGTTCTCGTTCGTGCGGTATTGCTCGATTTCGAAGACTGGAATACGGGCCATGCCATCGTTTTCCTCCGTGTAGGTGGGCGCGCCGCTCGTTACGTTGTCCGTGACGAATACGCCCCATTCTGTTCCCACCACCAAGCGGGATGCATTGCCCTTGTCAAAGGACACGGCGTAGGCGGGAACATTGGGCATATTGCCCTGCTTAGGAGAGAACGTGGGAGAAGCCGCCAAGGCATTCGTCGAAACATAGACGAAGTTGGTATTTCCGTAGTTGCCCAGTGAAACGGCCACGCGGTTAGCATCACTAGGATCTACATCGATACCCGTCACCACGCGGTTGGGGAAGGTTCCAATTTGGTCCACGGTCAAAACGTAGGAGCTTACGGAGTCAATTACCGCTTCGCTCTTCGTGCGGGCCTGTTGCAAATTGGAGATGCGGTAGAGACGGCCGTTTGTCGTACCAACAAAGAGATGGTTGCCGTCATTCGAAATCTTCATGTACTGAGGCGTGGTGCCATAGCCCAAATGAGCAATTTGCCACCATTCGGTGCTTCCGAACTCATGCACTTCGCGCGTCATCCAAATGCCGCCGATGGTGGGGAAGGTCGCATCACTCCAAGAGCTCAAACCGGCAAAGAACATAGACTGAACAGGGTCTTGCGCCTTGTACGTATCACCCACGTTCATCACGGCCGTAGTCGTGACTTCGATAGGCAATCCTCCTATAGCGGAAGCCAAGCTTAAATCCGATCCTGCAGGCAAGAACACATCACAGGTCATGATCACCTCCGCCAAAGGGGCCGAGGTAAAGGTGACCTCGAAATAGCCCGAGTCCGCCACAAACGTGCCAGAACCGCCTGTACCCGAAATGTTGCCCTGGGCATCTGCCGTCAGCGTCACAGGTCCGGCCGTCACTTGGAACGTACCTGCGAGGTACTCGGCCGCATCTTGTCCGTGGCGCATTTTACCCTTGAAAAATTTCTTAATGCCATCACCATACCCCATGGAGCGCAACGCAGGCAGGAGCTCGAAGGTGACGGTATCTTCGGAGTTGGCGTCACTGGCGGTTTCCCACAACTCGAAAGGCATCATCCAGTTGGACAAGGGGAATCCACGTTGTGTAGCCAATTTCATCACCGGTGAAGCAAACGAGCTCCAAGAGGCGCCTTCGTTGTCAGAGCGGTAGAAATTGCCGCTTTGCGTTTCAGCAAACATGACCTTGGGGCGCAGCCAAGAGATATCGGAATGGCCACCATCGCCGCCAAAGACGTCTTTAGCGCCGTTGGGAGATACGAGGGTTCCATCGAGGTAAGACGTTCCGTTGTCCTGACAGCCACCGATCAATTTGCGATCTTTTCCAACCCCAAAACCAAAGTATTGGAAGGTCGTGTAGCCCAAATTCCGCTCGGTCCAAGTTTGGCCTCCATCCGTGGATTTGAATACGCCACCGTCATTCGCTGTGTAAGCGATGTTGCCATTATTGGGGTCAAAAATCATTTCGTGGCTATCCGCATGCAGGTAGTAGGGATTACCGCCACCGAAGTTGTTCAGGGTGCTCACTTGGCTCCACCCCTGCGTGTCTTGCCACTGCCATACCGTGATACCGCCCAACCAAATGTGGTTCTTGTCCGTGGGCGAAATGGCGAAGAGTAAGTCATAAATGCCTTGGCAGTATTGACCGGATCCCGAACCATTGCACAAAGGATCAAAGTTGTTTCCGCGTTGGCCAATCTTTCCCCAGGTGGTTCCGCCGTCGGTGGAACGGTAGACGGCCGCCAGTTTGCTTCCATTCGTCTGGATAACGTAGACGTAGTTCTCATCCTGTGGGCTGATAGCATAGCGCATACGGCTACCCGTGCGGCGAGGTAAGCTCGTGGCCGTCACCACCGGTGAGGAAATTTCGTTGAACGTATTTCCGTCCGTGGAGTACATCGTTTGGCCAGAGCGGTTCAAGAAAATCTTGCCAGAACCCGAAATCGCGAAATCCGTGATGCCGCCGGTCAACACCGTGGTCCATGTAGCGCCCCCATCGGTCGACTTTTTAAAGCCCGTGTTGGTCGCGGCATAGAGGGTGTTCGCATCCGTGGGGTGTGCAGCAATGTCTGCTACGGCCGCCCAATCCCCAGAACCTGAGACGCTGGCTGGCGTGGTGGAGGACAAATGTGTAAAGGTGTTGCCTCCGTCTGTGGATTTATAGATGCCGCCACCCGCAAAGTTGGGCGTGGTGTTTTGGCCTGTACCGCCGTATCCGAGGAAAATCTCCCCTGTACCGTAGTAGATGTCGCCGTTGGAAGCTTGAGTGATGGACGCGACCGATTGGTTGGATCCGGGGTCGCTCACGACATTCCACGTGGCTCCGCCGTTGGAGGACTTAAACAAGCCGCCCCCGACAGATCCCGCGAACACGAGGGCCGAGTTGTTTTTATCCACGAGCAGAGCGCGAGTACGACCCCCATAGTTGTCCGGACCTTTCGCATCCCACGCCAGAGTCGTGGTCTTGGCTGAAGGCATGTTTTGCAACGCCTGCCATGCTTGGGCCACTTCCGCCGGATCAATTTCGCCGGTCACGCCGTTGGCGCGGAGCATGTGCAAATAGTCCTGCGCGCCAGCAATGGCCATCGCGGCATCCGCGGGACGCGGTTGGTATTTCGGCGTAGTGGGAGCCGCAGGCAAGAAGGCCATGGCGGCTAAAGCTGCAGCACCGATAGAACTGAGGATATAGGTTTTCGTACGTGTTTGCATCGTTCGGATGGTTTTCAATTCGTTAAAAATAAGGCGCAAATCGTTTACAGGATGTGTTTTTCCGCATGATAGGAGGAACGAACCAACGGACCAGACTCCACATGGATGAATCCGAGGGCTTTGGCTTCGTGGCCGAGGGACTCAAAAACCTCAGGTTCGACAAATTCTTGGACGGGCAAATGTTTCGGCGTGGGCTGGAGGTATTGGCCCAAAGTGACCACATCCACATGAGCCTCGCGGAGTTCATGCAGGGCGGCCCGCACTTCCTCCACGGTCTCGCCAAGGCCAAGCATGATCCCTGTTTTCGTGCGGTGGGCTCCGTGGTCCTTGAGGTACTTCAGTACCCCCAAGCTGCGATCATATTGAGCTTGGATTCGGACTTGACGGGTAAGTCGACGCACCGTTTCCATGTTGTGGGAGATCACCTCTGGAGCCGCCTCCAAGATGCGGTTGAGCTGACGCTCATTACCCCGGAAGTCCGGGATGAGAGTTTCCATCGTCGTGCCGGGACTGATCCGGCGAACCGCTTTAATGGTTTCCGCCCAAAGGATGGAGCCTCCATCGGGCAAGTCGTCGCGGTCTACCGAGGTCAGGACCGCGTGCTTCACTTTCATGAGCTTGATGGAACGGCCTACGCGATCAGGCTCATCCCAATCCACGGGCAGGGGACGACCGGTAGCCACATTGCAGAATCCACAGGAACGAGTGCATATGTTGCCCAAAATCATGAACGTGGCCGTGCCCTCGCCCCAACATTCACCCATATTCGGGCAGTGGCCCGATTCACAGATGGTGTGGAGCTTATATTGATCCACCAGCGACCGAACGTGCTTGTAGTTCTCTCCGGTGGGCAACTTCACGCGAAGCCATTTCGGCTTGCGTGTCGGGACTGCAGGGGTGACGTCTGACATGGTGTGTTAGTTAACCCAAATTTGGGGCGATTGTTTGGTCCATCCAAGCGGAAATTGTCGTGCCGCGGACCTCAAAATGGCTCGTGTGGTGCTGGATTTTTCCGTTTAGCCACCAAAGAAGCTGAGGGCTTTCGTGGCGAACCTCCCAGCGGTCAGCCATGGCCAAGGATAGGGAACGATCTTCTACCACATACACCAAAAACAAGGGTGGGGTGTCCGCCGGGGCTTCCCAACGCTGCAAGGAAAGAGCGGCTTGACTACTTACTGGGCAGCGGGTGCTATGCTTTAAAACCAAGAAGCCCCGGTCACCCGAGGCCGCCTCTAAAGCATGCAAATCCGCCGTCCCTTCGAGGACGGTCCAATTCATTTATGCCGTGTGAATCGATGGGGTGGTCGATGTAGAACCGATAAATGCAGGGCATTTCTCCGCGGAGCCACAAGCGGCAACACCAACAACAAAAAGGATCACTAGGGCAAAAGCAAGTACTCGTTTCATTCCAAGGAATTTGTTCAAAAGTACGACTTTCGTGGTATGCTCCTCCCTCCACTTCCCTCTGCATGGAAATTTGCCATCGAATCCGCCATGGGTGCTTCGGGGTGGCATGCCCTCCTGGGCCAGATGGAATCCGCCTACGCCTCCTCGACGGTTTTCCCGCCTGCTGAGCAGGTATGGGCGGCCCTCGAGACATTGCGTCCGGAGGACGTGCGCGTGGTGATCCTCGGTCAAGACCCCTATCACGGGGCGGGCCAAGCCCACGGCTATGCCTTTTCGGTGCCCCCGGGATGCGCCATTCCTCCCTCCTTGCGGAACATTTTTACCGAATACATGCACGATACAGGCTATGCGTTGCCCCGCTCGGGGGATTTGCGTCCCTGGGCGCGTCAGGGTGTTCTGCTCTGGAATACGGCGCTCACGGTGGCGGAAGGTCAGCCGGGCAGCCACAGCCGTTGGGGCTATGGGGAGTTGACCGCCGGCCTGCTATCCCACCTAAGCACCACAGGCGGGCCCAAGGCCTTTTGGCTTTGGGGGAAGCATGCGCAGAAGGCGGGCCGAAGCATCCACGGGGAGGGGCACCTCCTGATCGAAAGCGCCCACCCCTCTCCCTTGGGCGCGTACCGGGGGTTTTGGGGATCCAAGCCATTTGGGCAAACCAATGATTTCTTCCAAGCCCAGGGCCTTCCTCCTGTCAATTGGTGCTTGGACGATGTACCTTTGAAAGTATGAGCAACGTTCTCCTTTTTATTCTCATGGCGGTGGCTGCTGGAGCCTCGGTCTATCTAGTTTGGCTTCAAAAGAAACAACGTGGAGGACCCGACACCACGGCCCTTGACGCGCGTATCAAAGAATTGGAAGACGCGCTTCGCGAGGCCGAATTGGAAGGGGCTCGCTTACAGGAGCGCTTGGATCAGATGGAAGGCCAAAAGGAGCAAATGAGTCAGGATTTTAAACTCATGGCGCATGAGGCCCTTCAGGCACAGACAGACGCACTTCAGAAACAAATGAAAGAAGCCAATTCGGCGCAATTGTCGGTGATTTTGGCTCCCTTTCGGGAGAAGCTTGATATGTTTGGCCAACGGGTGCAAGAAACCCACGAAAAAGGCCAACGAGAGCGCATTGAACTGAAAACAGAGGTCACCAAGCTGGTCGAACAGAACGAAAAGCTCAAGAACGAAGCCAACCAACTTACCAAAGCCTTGCGGGGTGATGTGAAAATGCAAGGCAATTGGGGTGAAATGGTCCTCGAGCGCCTGTTGGAGCGCACCGGCCTCACGAAAGGCCAGGAGTATTCCGTGCAAGAGAGCATCACGGCGGAGGACGGCAAGCGTTACCAGCCGGACGTCGTGCTCCACCTTCCGGAAAACAAGCACATCATTGTGGACTCCAAAGTTTCCTTGGTCGCCTACGAACGCTTTGTGAATGCAGAAACACCTGAAGAACAGGCCATCGCCTTAAAGGAGCACCTCCAATCCTTCCGGCAACATATTCGAGGACTCAGTGACAAGAACTACCAGAATCTCTACGGCGTTTCCCTCGATTTTGTCATTCTCTTCGTTCCCATCGAAGGCGCGTATTCCGTGGCCTTACAGGCCGAACCCGGACTCTACCAGGAAGCCTTTGACAAGAACATCGCCTTGGTCAGCGCCACCAGCCTGTGGTCAACCCTCCGCACAGTCGGAACGCTGTGGCGTCAAGAGCGCCAGAACGCCAACGTCCAGGAAATCATTCGCCAAGCCTCCGACCTCTACGATAAGTTTGTGGGCTTTTCGGAAGAATTGGTCAAGGTGGGCAACCAAATGGACACCGCGAAACGCACCTATGAGAATAGCATGAAAATGCTCATCGAAGGCAAGGGAAACCTCGTACGACGCAGCGAGAGTCTGCGACTGCTGGGCCTCAAGAATAGCAAGTCCGTCCACCCCAATTTGGTGGACCGCGCCTTGGATGGATCGGCCTCTGAGGAAGAATCGACCGAGACCCCCCAGTAAGATGGAAGGAATGATCTACGGGGTACACCCCGTTTTAGAGGCCCTCGAATCGGGCCAAGAAGTAGACCGCATTTTTGTGACGCGCGGACGCCAAGAATCTGTCAATCCCATTTTGGAGGCCGCCAAAGAGCGTGGCATCCATGTGAAATTTGTGCCGGTTGAAAAGTTGCAGCGCCTCACCAAGAAGAACCACCAAGGGGTCATTGCCTTCCTCAGCGCCGTCAGCTTTGCGGAACTTGACCACGTGGTCGGCGACTGCTACGAGCGCGGTGAAACGCCCCTCATTGTGGTGTTGGACCGCGTCACGGACGTGCGCAACGTCGGCGCCATTGCCCGTAGTGCCGAATGCTGCGGTGCCCACGCCCTAGTCATCCCTGAGCAGCAATCTGCCCCCATGAACGCCGACGCCGTCAAATCCTCGGCCGGCGCCTTGCTCCGATTGCCCATCTGCCGCGTCAAAAACCTATCGCACGCCCTCGCCGATCTGGAAAACAGCGGCCTCTCCATTGTGGGCTGCACCGAAAAAGGCGATTCCCTCCTGGCCGAAGCCGACTTCACGCTCCCACTTGCCCTGGTCCTAGGTTCTGAAGAGGACGGCATCTCCCCTGCCGTGTGGAAGGGCTGCCGAACGCATGCCAAAATCCCTACCGTCGGCGAATTGGGCTCCTTGAACGTATCCGTAGCGGCCGGCATGGCCCTGTACGAGGTGCTGCGGCAGAGGGGGTGAAGAGTTTAGGGGTGCGCTTCGCGCTCCCTTGGTCTGCTAGTTTGTTCGCTTCTTGGCTTGTTCGTTCGCTGGCTAGTTGGCTAAATGCACCCTAGCTCTCTAGCCCTCTAGCTTCCTAGCGCGCCGAAGGCGCTCCCTAGCCC
>DNWN01000167.1 GCA_003507115.1 Cryomorphaceae bacterium
AAACGCGTAGCTCAACATCAAAGTCGGCATAATGGGCAATTGATTCACGCGCTTGGCCCGAGGGGTGTCGTAGTAGAAAATATTGGCCCGGTTGTACACGTTGGTGGCGGCGAGGGCCATTTCAATGCGCTGGGTTTTACTGACTTGCCAATTCTTCTTGGCGGTCACATCCAGGCGGTGGTAGGCAGGAAGGCGCTGGCTGTTCAAATCGCCATACAGGATGCCCATTTGGCCATTCTCGGTGGTGTAGGGATAATCCATGTTGGGCTGACCCAAACCGTCGGTAAATGTTTGCTGCTCATAGTAGCCCCGAATCGGCGTAAAGGGGAATCCCGAACCATAGTTCCACCGGACATTCACCTCCCAATCCTTGTCGCCCTTGTAGGCCACCAGAAGGTTGAGGTTGTGACGGCGGTCAAACTGGGGAGCATACGTGGTCACCCCATCAAATCGGGTCACCTTTCCCAGGGAGTACACACCCCAGAAATACCAATGCTTGTCTTCGTAGGTCACTAAGGCGTCCACCCCACGCGCCAAACCCGTCTCTACCATAAAGTCCTTTCGGAGACTCTCAGGCTGATCTTCATAGACGGGAATGTCGTCATAGAGTTTGTAGCGGTTGATGTTGGTGATTTGATTGAATCGCTTGACATAGCCCTCCAATTCGAGCGTCCAGCGCCCCACCACATTCCACTCTCCGCCGAAGACCAAGTGCTCGGCTGTTTGCAATTTTGTGTTCAAGGGGCGACCATTGAATTGGCTGGGCAGGTCGTCCGCGCCGCTCAAAAACCCATAGAATAGGTTGACCACATCACGGTCGCTGTTGGCCGCGACGAGGTTTTGGGAATAGCGGCCCGCCGAGAGTTTGAATCGGAGGTACTCCGTCGCATTGAATTTCAATCCTAGGCGGGGCTCCACGCGGACAATGGCCAAAGATCCATAGTTGTGCAAGCGAAGTCCGGGCTGCACCAACCAGCGGCCCTGCTGGCGCTTGTAGTCCATGTATCCACCTAATTCTGTCGTGTTTTGCTCTTGATCCAGTGTACGACCCACAGTATTGGTGTATTGGTAGAGGGTATGATAGCCCACGAACTCCAATCCGTACTTAAACTCGTCGTACTTGCGCAAGAGGTAGGTAAAATCTAAGCCGCCATTAAAGCCGTCAATCTGACTTTCGCGGGGCCGGTTTTCCAGTTCACTGGATTCGATGAAGTAGGTACTTTGGGCCAAATGGCCTTCAATGATCGTTCCCGACGAAGCGGGCACAACCAAGAAGTCTGCGCCATAGCCGGTGGCCTGCCAATTGATGGCTTTGTCTCCCGCAAATTGGACACCATCGTTGAAGTTAAATCCAAATAGGTTGGCCTTATTTCCGCCGGTGGATTCGACCGTGTACTTGGCATACACATCCGTGAAGGTGAAGGGTAAGCCACCATATTCTGTTGCTACATAGGGGTAGACGACCGGTGCAATCGCATCGAGATAAGATTTTTTGGCACTCACCAGAATAGAGCTAGGAGATAACCCATCCTTGCCGCGAGGTCCCAATGGCACCTCCAAGAGGGCCTTGGCCATGTAGGTCGAGCCGGACACTTTGCCCGCAATGCGTTGGCGATTGCCGGAACGGGTTCGGATGTCCATCACGGAGGAGTTTCGGCCGCCGTATTCGGCCCCAAAGCCCGCCGTATACACGTCAGCTTTCTGAAGAATATCCGTATCAAACACCGAGAAGAATCCGATGCTGTGAAATGGGTTGTAGAGGATCATGCCGTCCAACTTTACCAAGTTTTGGATAGGGGCCCCTCCCCGAATATAGAGCTGTCCTCCTTGGTCACCGGTCGTGATCACCCCGGGGAGCACTTGGAGTGCCCGCATCAAATCAGGTTCCCCCCCGATAGAGAAGGTGGTAATAGACTTAGGGCTAAGTTGGACCAATGCGGTGGAGACTTTGGTTTGCTGCTCTTGGCGCTTAACATCGATCACCACATCATCTAAAATCACGGTGGACTCCTCCAATAAAAAGCGTTCAAATCCGATGCGACCGGACTTGACCGTGACGCTGCGCTGAAGGGTACCAAACCCTGCCAATTTGACGCTGACTTGGTAGGTTCCCTCTGGAATGCCATTAATCTGAAAGTAGCCATCCGAATTGGTGTAGGCCGAAAGCGCAGAGGTCTCTCCAGGCTGGCTGTCGTCTACGGTTACCAAGGCATACTCCAAGGGCATCTGAGAACCCATCTCTTGGACGTTGCCCCTCAATCCGCCCGGCAAAGCTTGTCCCATTAAAGGAGTCCATCCAAAAATGGAAAGTCCGAGTACGCTAGTAAAGAATCTTAAAGAGAAGTTCATTCAGGATGTCTGAGTCATTGATGTGAGGAGCGCCCATGCCCTTCGCTTGGCGATCGGCGTCGCGAATATACCCCACGATGCGCAGCAACTTTGGGGGGGGATAGTTTTGGGCTATCCGGGCGATGTCACGAAGGGCAAATTCCGAGATTTTTAAAGCGGCCGCGGCCGAGCGAGGGTTTTTGTCCGGTAAAGCCCCATAAACGAGGGCTTTGGAGAAATTCCCAAAGAGCAGGGACAGGGTGACGACCACCGGATTGTTCTTCGGGTTTTCCCCCATGCTTTTCGCAATGCGGTAGGACTGTGCGATGTCTTTGGCCGCAAGCGCCTTAATCAGTTCAAAGGTGTTGAACTCTCGGCTCATGCCCGTCCGTTCCTCGATGATTTTGGCCGAGACCTCACCTCCCTCTCCAACAAAGGCCTGGATTTTTTCCAATTCGTGGAAGATGCGTGAGAGGTCCGCCCCAATATATTCCCCGAGGAGCGCGGCCGCCTTGCCACTCATTTTGAGGCCCATGCTCTGGGCTTGGCTTTCGACCCAGGCAGGGACTTGGTTGTCGTAGAACTTGGGGAATTCCAAGTATACCCCATCGTGTTTCTGCAAGGCTTTGTAGAGGGCTTTTCGCTTGTCGAGTTTTTTGCCTTTTAAAGCCAGGGCCAGTACTGTGCTCGGCTGAACCTGCGCCACATAGCTTGCCAAGGCTTCAATGTCTTTGATCTGCTGCGCCTCCTTGACCAGCACCACCGTCCGTTCGGCCATCATGGGAAAGCGCTTGGCCTCCGACATGATCGTGGCCGCGTCCGTTTCCCGGCCATAGAGGACGGTCAGGTTGAAATCCCGCTCGTGTTCCTCTAGAGTGGAGGTGGCGAGGGTGTCCATCGCTTGGTCCATAAAAAAGGGCTCATCCCCCCCAAAAACATACAGGGGGCGAAACTTCTTTTCTTGCCATTCGCGTTGCAAAACATCCCAAGTGACGGCCATCGGCCAAAAGTACGCGGAATTCGCCGCCAACGGGGCGACGTATCCTAGAAATTTGGCTTCAAAGACGACCCTGTAAGCCTATCGGTGGTGGTAGGGCTCGTTGTTCAAAATCGTCCAAGCCCGATAGAGTTGTTCTGCAAAGAGTAGACGCACCAAATCATGGGGGAAGGTCATTAAGCCCAGGGCCATGCTGCCCTTTGCCTCGGCACGAAAATCCTCCGAAAATCCATAGGCGTCGCCGACCGCAAATACCAATCGTTTGGGGCCCTGGTTCATCCATTTTTGAAATTGGACTGCGAAGCCGTTACTCGTGTAGGTCTTCCCACGCTCATCGAGCAAGACCACGAGATCGCCGGATTTAAGAGCGTCCAATTGTTTATCTCGATGGCTGACCGCCTGAATGGAAAACTTTCCGTAGCGCTGAAGCCGCGGCAGGAAATGCGCCAAGCCATCCTTGACATAGGCTTCTTGGGTATCTCCCACGACGAGTAAAACTATTTCCATGCGGTCCCGTAGAATTTAACGATCGTTTCTCCATGCAAAGAGACGACATTCTGCAAATCTAGGGGGCATGGGCTATCTTGCTCCCCTCAAACGAGCCCTGAATTATCTCTGATAACCGGCCCATGGGGGCCCCACTCATCGTGTCCAAATTCAAAAGTCTCTTGAACCAAGGAATTACCTACGCCAAACGCGTAATTCTTCCATTTTTTGAAGGTCTTTCGGTGTATGACGTCGCCACCTTTTTCTGGCGCGGCATGATTGAGGGTGCCGTACCCAGCCGCGCTTCTGCCATTAGCTTTTCCTTCTTTCTCGCTCTCTTCCCGGGGGTCATTTTTCTCTTTACTCTGATCCCATTTATCCCCCTAGAGGGCTTTCAGGAGCAGTTATTTGAGCTGCTGCAAGAAATTTTGCCCCCAACGAGTTTTGATGCGGCCTACCATACCATCAACGACATTCTCACTATTCGACGCGGAAATCTTCTGAGCGTCACCATCATTGCCACGCTCATTTTCTCGACCAATGGAACGCTTTCGCTGATTGGGAACTTTGGTTTGACCATTCATAAGCTGAATATGCGGGGATTTTGGTCCCAGTATTTCGCCGCATTAGTCCTCACCCTCGTCCTGTCCTTTTTACTCCTTGTAGGTATCGCATTAATTATGATCTCACGGGATTTTCTCTCCCATTACATCCAGGATGCGGTGTTGGGGATTCCCTTGGCGTCCATCCTCATTTGGGCCCGAAATTTCATTCTACTCTCCCTGATTTTACTGGCTATTTCCATCCTCTTTTACTTTGGACCCATGCGATCGGCCCCCTGGCGCTTTGTATCCCCTGGATCGATTTTGGCGACCTTTTTGGTGGTGCTCTCCTCGTTCCTCTTCGGAACCTATGTAACCCATTTCTCGACGTATAACCAGTTCTATGGCTCGATTGGGACCTTACTCATTATCCAACTCTGGATCTACGTCAACGCGATTGGCTTATTAATTGGATTTGAATTAAACGCGAGTATGGCGGAAGCAAAAAACCGCGTATCTTCCGTCGACCAGAACGAAAATTAGACACACAAAACATGAAAAAAAGCATCCTCCTCGCGATCGCTTTGCTCCTCGGGGGCAATTTGATGGCACAAAACGCAGACGGCATTTTGGGCGTCTGGTGGAATGAAGAAAAAGACGGAAAAGTCGAAGTCTACAAAGTGGGCAACGAGTACCGCGGCCGCGTTGTGTACGTGAAAAACAACACAAACCCCGACGGTACGTCTCCCAAAAAAGACAACGAAAACCCCGATGCCAAGTTGCGTAGCCGCGTCATCCAGGGCACGACCATTTTGAACGGCCTCAAGTATGATGCCGAAGACAAAGAGTGGGCGGGTGGTACGATCTACGACACCAAGTCCGGAAACACCTACGACTGCTACGCCTACCTCCAAAAGGATGGCACGCTGTACTTCAAAGGCTACTTGTTGGGAATGCGCTTTATTGGCCGCTCAACGACCTGGACTCGCGCGAACTAGTCTCGCGTACAGTTCCTTTAACTGCGCCCCTACTTCGGTGGGGGCGTATTTTTTTGCCTCCAAGTCCATCGGCGCAACCCGAAGTCCTTGCTCCCACACTGTCAGAATACCTTGGGCGATTTCTTTGGGATCCAAGCCAACGCGAACGCCACGTTCGGGGCTAAGCCACTGTTCAAAGGCCGGGATATCTGTAGCCACTACGGGTAATCCAGTGTGCAGAGCCTCGAGCACCACGATTCCAAAGGTTTCCGTCTTGGAGGGCTGCACAAAAATATCGGCGGATGCATACTCGGCATGGAGGGAGGCGGCATCCAAGGCACCTAGCCATGCTACATGGTCTGCGAGCCCCAATCCCTTCGCGTAGTCTTGCAAGCGGCCCATGCGACCGCCGTCGCCCACATGTCGGTAGCGCCACGCTACTTCGGGATGGCGTCGCTTGAGGTCGGCCAAAGCCTCCAAAACAAGGTCTACACGCTTAATCCGTGCATTGGCTGGAATCAAACTGGCGACGCCCAGGAGGGTCACGATGGATGCCTTGGGTTGGATCGGTTTGTCTACATGCGGGAAACGGCTCAAATCCACCGCATTTGGCACCACGGCAAATCGGCTCGCCCCAATACTAGGTAACGCTTGCTGCAATTCGGCTTTGAGGTGCTCCGAAACGGGAAGAATGGCACTCGCATCCTGGTAGGCATTTCGAACGCGCTTGCCAAAGAGTTTGTGGCGCGTCCAACGTCCCGCCTTAGACCAGTGCTCCGTGATGTAATAGGGTACATTCCAACGGCGTCCTAATTGTTCGGCCAAAACACCCGCGGGGAAAACCACTTGGGCATGAATGACCTCCGGGGTCGGCAGCCCTGTTTTCTTCGTCCATTTCTTCGTCAAGAGGTTGGCCGCCCAGATCGGAGTGTGGTAGAGGGACTTCCACATTCGAGAACGCACCTGTAAAATATGCTCTCCTTCCGGACCGCGACTCCATTGAACATCCAGCAATTTCGGGCCCAGGGCCATATCCACAAACAGGAGTTCGGCGTCCACCCCTGCCTCCTTCGCCGCCCGCCATTGAGCACGAATGAAGTTGCCCCGGACGGGATTTGCTTCATCGGGATACCAATATGTGAGCCAAAGGATCATGGGCGAAGTCGCTGTAAAATTCGTTGCAAGAAGGTATGCAAGTCTGGGGCCAATCCCAAGTAGCGCATCCCCATCCAGGCCCACAGGCTATGCAGGCAAACTTCTAACACGGGATAGAGGACTTGGTTCCCGACAGGGAGGGTTTCAATGCTTCTTCGGGGCATCGGGATGCCAAATTGATCCTGACTAGGTCCCTCAATCCATGCCCAGACTGCGGCGTGCAGGCCAATGCCCACCACTAACCACAAGCAGGCCTTCACAAAGCCTACGCCCAACCAGACATGGCCCGTTAGGCGATGCAAGGCCCAAAGTTTGACCCCATTGTAGAGCACCATCGCCACAAAAATCACCTGGGCCGCCCCGGTCACTCCGTGATCGGGAATCCACCACTGCCCGAGTCCTACCGCGAAGGTGATCAGGGCCACATTGGCATAGAGCTCCCAACGGAAGGACTTGGAGGCGACCAAAACCAGACCGCTCGGCCCGGTCGCAACGTTGACGACTTGGGCCCCCGCAATCCACATCACGGCCCCCAAGCCGCCTTGGTAATTGGCGGGTAGCACGTTGAAGGCCCAAGGACTCACAGCGAGCGCCACGAGAAAAATCCAACCGGAGGCCAGCCATTGACTCTGAAGTGAGCGTTCACCGAGTGTTCGAACT
>DNWN01000004.1 GCA_003507115.1 Cryomorphaceae bacterium
CCGCCATCCATGGGCTGCACGTAGGCATCTTCGGGGATGTACAGGTGGCGGTTGTCTTTTTTCTGCAGATTGAAGAGCGGAATAAGATGCACTTCCAGCATGGACTGAAGGGCGCCGATTTCTACGTTTTCCGCTGGGGTAATGACCAGGTCGTACTGGGGCAGCAAGAGGCTGTCCGTCTCGAGGGCGCGCCCCATGGGGACGAATTCTAGGTCGGTCACTTGGTCCGAAAAATACTGATCCATGTAGTCCAAAACGGGGCGGAAGTACACCGTTTCCACGGTGCTGTTGGCCGGTTCGCCGTAAATCTCTGAGTTGGTAAAGTTGCCTAGGCGAATCAAGGCTCCCGCGAGCGCTACCGTGATGACGACGCGGTCCATCAGCCACAAAAACGAATGGCCGAGGTCCTTTTTAAACTTCTGGCTGAAATAATAGAGGGTCAGTGGGATGACCACCGCGGCACCATGAGAAGCAAGGCCGCCCTTCCAGGGCATAAAGATTTCCGCGACGTGCTGCTTGTAATAGGCCCAGTCGTAGAAGAATACATGGCCCAATCGCGCGCCAATAATGGTGGCTACCACCGTGTAAATGAGCAAATTGTCTAAGACTTCTGCCGAAACACCTTCTTTGGTGAAATAGCGGCGCATTAGGTAAAATCCCGCCAAGAATCCAGCAAAGAAGAGCACTTGGTAGTAGCGCAAGAAGAGGGGGCCGAGTTCCAGTCCGCGTTCCGCGGCCCACGTAAGGGTTAGTAGCATGAAACGAAGATACCGAAGTCCATTGAACCTCTTGGTGATTTGCGTCGCTTATTTCTCGCTCCGAGGCGACTTTTTGGGCACGGGATCCCAGCCATGGCTGCCCCAGGGATGACAGCGCCCAATGCGCTTGACGGCCATCCAGCCCCCATGTAGAGGCCCCCATTCGCGAACCGCTTCGGACGCATAGGCCGAACAGGTCGGGGTGTGCCGGCATGAGGGTGGCGTAAAAGGGGAGATGAGGTATTTGTAGATCCCGATCAGGAGCAGAAAAGGCAGGGCGAAGATCCAGTGCAGAAGCTTCATTCCTGCACGCGGTAGGTGCTTCCATCCTCGCCATCCTTGACTTGAATGCCGCCGGCTGCCAATTGGTCGCGGATGGCATCGCTAGTCGCCCAATCCTTTTGCTCGCGGGCCTTTCGGCGCGCATCCAGCACAATGGCCATCGCGGCATCCAGCGCTTTTTGCGAGGAGGCCCCAGCGGCCCCGTTTGCGGCATCCACTTGCAACCCCAGGACCTCAACTATCCAAGAGCGCATGTGCCCAAGCAAGGTGCTCGCACCCGCCGAACCGAGATGTTTTGGGTCTTGGGCGTCCGCCTGAATGGCTTTCACCGCATCAAAGAGGTGGGCAATGAGGATGGGGCTGCTGAAATCGTTGTTCATAGCATCCACACAGCGCTGTTGCCAGGCATCCACGTCAAAAGATCCCTTTTCAGGCCCTCCTGAAGGACGCTTTTCCAAGCTATTCAGGGCGTGGGTCAGGCGTTGGAAGCCTTTTTCCGCCGCTTGAAGGGCTTCGTCGGAGAAGTCCAGGACGGAGCGGTAGTGGGCCTGGTGGATGAAGAAGCGAGCGACGGAAGCGGAATATCCTTTGCTCAAATGGGGGGAGTCGCCGGTCAGTAATTCGCCGGGGAGCAGGGTGTTACCGGTGGATTTAGACATGCGTTTTCCGTTGAGGGTCAGCATGTTGGCGTGCATCCAGTAGCGTGCGCCGCCTGAAGCGTGCGCGCCTTGATTTTGCGCGATTTCACACTCATGGTGGGGGAACTTGAGATCCATACCGCCGCCGTGAATGTCAAAGGATTCGCCGAGGTACTTGGTGCTCATAGCCGAGCACTCCAAGTGCCAGCCTGGGAATCCTTCGCCCCAGGGACTGGCCCAGCGCATAATGTGGTCTTCCGAGGCCTTTTTCCAGAGGGCAAAATCTAGTGGGGAGCGCTTGTCCGTTTGGCCATCCAAATCTCGGCTGCCTGAACGCATCTCGTCGATATCTCGGCCCGAGAGGATTCCATAGGGCTGCTTAGCGTGGTAGGTTTCCACATCGAAATAGACCGATCCATTGGATTCATAGGCCCATCCGTTGGCAAGCAACTGTTGGGTCATGGCGATTTGCTCAATAATATGCCCGGTGGCGGTGGGTTCAATGGAGGGAGGAAGGGCGTTGAAGGCCTGCATCACCTCGTGGAAATTCACCGTGTATTTCTGGACAATCTCCATAGGCTCCAGTTGCTCCAGCTTGGCCCGCTTGCCGACTTTGTCTTCTCCTTCATCCGCATCGTCCACCAAATGGCCCGCATCGGTAATGTTGCGGACATAGCGCACTTTAAAGTCGCGGTATTGCAGGTAGCGGAAAATCAAATCAAACGACAAGAAGGTCCGCACATTGCCCAAATGCACATGGCTGTACACCGTGGGGCCACAAACGTACATACCGACTCGGCCGGCTTGCAGGGGTTCAAACGGGCGAAGTCGGCCTTCAAGGCTGTCGTAAATCTGGATACCGCTCATAGTTCTAGTCCCCAAATTCGGTTTTTAATTGGACGTAGGAAAGAAAATCCTGCTTTAATTGCTCTTCTGTCGCAAATCGGCCGCCATATTCGGCGGTGACGGTGCTGGAATCGATGTCGCGGATACCGCGGGCATTGACACACAAGTGCTTGGCATCAATCAGGACCGCGACGTCCAAGGTTCCTAGGGCCTCTTGGAGGGCGGCGGTGATTTGCCGGGTCAAGCGCTCCTGAACCTGAGGTCGCCGTGCGAAGAAATCCACAATACGGTTCATTTTACTCAAGCCGATGACGCGGTCCTGTGAGAGGTAGGCCACATGGGCACGCCCGACGATGGGTAGCAAGTGGTGTTCGCACGTCGAATAGACGACAATGTTCTTTTCCACCAGCATTTCGCCGTATTTATAGCTGTTGTCAAAGGTGCCTAGAGTCGGTTTTTTATCCGGATTTAAGCCCCCAAAAGCCTCCTTGACGTACATCTTGGCTACTCGGCGCGGTGTGCCCGAAAGGCTATCATTGGTCAGATCCATACCGAGGGTTTCGAGAATACCCTTGACATGCGCTTCTATGCGCTCAATCTTCATTTCATCCGAAATTGAAAAGGCATCGGAACGCAAGGGTGTATCGAAGGTGCTCGAGTGATGGTCCAAATCGTCCATAAGGTCTTGTGAATTCATGGCGGCAAAAGTACGGCCCATCTCATCAAAAAGGGGTATTTTTGCGCCCATGAAACCAGCCATTGTTATTACCGGAACGGGCTCTGTGGTCCCGGACATGGTCATCCCCAATAGCGCTTTCTTGGACCGCACCTTCATGGATGAGGACGGAAGCCTGTTCCCCAATTCAAACGAAGTGATCATTGAAAAGTTTCAGAGTATTACTGAAATTGCCGAACGGCGCTATGCCCGCCCGGACCAAACTTCCAAAGATTTGGGAGCCATTGCGGGACAGCGTGCCCTCGATGATGCGGGATGGAGCGGAGAAGATATTGACTTGCTCATCGTAGCCCAAAACTTCGGCGACATTGAATACGGCTCACGCGTCATGGAGCAAATGCCGAGCATCGCCTCCCGTGTCAAACATGAATTGGGCATTGAAAACCCAAATGTTGTCGCGTTTGATGTGCTGGCTGGCTGCCCAGGATGGATTCAGGGTGTTTTGGTCTCCGAGGCATATTTGCGTGGAGGTTTGGCCAAGCGCGCCCTGGTTATCGGCTGTGAAACCTTGTCCCGTATCATAGATGTGCACGACCGAGATTCTATGATTTTCTCGGATGGAGCTGGGGCGGCTTGTTTGGAATTGCAGGATGTCCAAGAAGGAGGATCCGGCATCATGGGTCGTGCGGCGGTATCGTACACCAAAAATGAGGTGTACTTTTTAAAATCCAATCCCTCGAATAATCCGACACGGGAACGCCAAGAACGATTGATTAAAATGAAGGGGCGCAAGATTTACGAATTTGCCATACGCAATGTTCCCGATGCGATGAAAGCGGCCCTCGACAATGCTGGCGTTGATCTTTCGGAAGTCAAGAAAATATTTATGCACCAGGCCAACGCCAAGCTAGATCATGCGGTCGGAGAGCGTTTATACAAACTTTATGGTTTGGAAGTGGATTTGGATTCGGTCATGCCTATGTCGATCCAATGGATGGGCAATTCCTCGGTCGCGACCGTACCAACGTTGTTTGACATGGTTCTCCATGAGCAATACCAAGGGCATGAAGTGGTTCCCGGCGACATCGTCCTTTTTGCTTCCGTGGGGGCCGGTATGAACATCAATGCCTTTGTCTACCGCGTTTAGTCGGTGAATCGTACGAATACAGCCACCTATGGCTACAAAAAAGGCGCCCTCAGGGCGCCTTTTTTCTTTTGTTCCGTGCTGCAGAGGCTCAAGCTCCTCAGGGGAGAGGCTTTTCCAAGCCCCCACGCACATAGGGGGCACCGTCTTTGATGCTCTGGGTTTCCAGTGCCTTCAGCTTAGCTTGGAGCGCCTCGAGGGACTTCTCCAGCTTGGGCAATTCCGCCTCGACATAGTTCAGTTGGGCCCTCATGGTGCCTGTGACCTCGCTACGCATGCCATAGGAGCCCCAGGTAGCCGTGGATAGTCGACTTCCCAATCCAGGGAGGGTTTCAAACTCACGCTTGCTCAAGGAAGCATCGCCATTGAGCACGATGTCCATGGCCTGGAGGGAAGATTGTACCTCAAGGACGCTTTGAAGGTCCACAGGACTGGCCCCAGGGCTGTACTTCAGGGCCTCAAAGAGGTCTTTGGCCAGAGAAACGGTCTCGCGGTAGGTCATTTCAAAACGGTCATAGCGGCGGCTCACTTGGTTGACACGCTGCTGGAAAGCGAGCAAGTCGGCGTTTGTCGCCGGGAGAGTGAGGTTATTGAGATGCTTCACTTCGAAAGAGGTCGGCGAGGTCAAGGTGTCGAATCGGCCATGGGAGAAGCCCACGAGCTGCGCGCTATAGGTGCCCGGTGCCACGAAGTGGGCGGCACGCTTCGGAGCGTCTTGGCGCGCCACTTTCCCGTCCCAAGTAAACCGGGCGATACCACTGCTGTAGGAGCGGACGATTCGGCGCAAGGGCGTGCCGGATGCATCTCGAATCACCACAAGCAGATAGGACTCAATCTCGTTATCCTCGGCACGTATTTCCTCAGCACTTGGATACTTAATTGCATCAGGGTTCTTCTTTTCCTCGGCTTGACGCTTTGCCTTGAGGCTCTTCGGGGCGTCCTTGATATGGTACGTTAGGGCGACGCCGACATCGGGATTGCTTGCCATGAAGTATTCTGCACCCATAAATCCAGGAGGGCCATAGCCGATCGGGCTGGCTTCGTGGTAGAGAAGCCCCGGTTTCACGTTAAACATGTGGGCATCCTTGTCCGTGACTTTCCCGCTAAACTCGCGCAAGGGGCTGTAATCGTCCAAAACATAGAAACCACGACCGAAGGTGGCAATGACCAAGTCATTTTCGCGACGTTGAACATCAATATCCCGGACGGCGATGGTTGGTAAACCGCTACCCAGTTTCTTCCAAGTGCTACCCCCTGTAGTGGAGTAATAGATGCCAAACTCGGTGCCTACAAAGAGCAAATTTGGGTCGACATGGTCCTGAGCGATGCTGTAGACGGAACCGCGCTCGGGCAAATCACCCGTAATGCTCTCCCACGTTTTGCCCTTGTTCTTCGAAACCAATACATAGGGCTTGAAGTCCCCATTCTTGTGGTTGTTGAACGCCGCGTAGACCACATTGCCGTCGTGAAGGGAGGCCTTGAGGTCATTGACATAGGTGTTGGCGGGAACGCCGGGGAACTTGTCCACTTTGCGCCAAGCCCCGCCGTCATTTTCGCTGATTTGGACCAAGCCGTCATCCGTACCCACATAGAGCAGGCCTTTGGCCACGGGGGATTCGTGCAGGGCGACAATGTTGCCGTAGATCGTGGTGCTCTGGTTCTTCGCAATGGCGTCCATGCTCCAGACTTTGCCCATCACGGGCAGGGCGTTGCGGTCGATTTGGCGCGTCAGATCGCCCGATATAGCCGTCCAGTTGTTGCCGCGGTCCGTGCTCTTGAAGAGCTTGTTCGCCGCGAAATACAGCGTCTTGTTGTCGTGGGGGCTGATGAGCAGAGGCGCATCCCAGTTCCAGCGGTAGGCCTTTTCGCCCGGGCCTTCGATGGGCTTGATGGGCACCCCTTCGCCGCTCTGACGGTCGAAGCGCTGCAGCCAGCCATACTGGGCCTGCGCGTACACGATGTTGGGGTTGATGGGGTCCACTTGGGACTCAAATCCGTCGCCGGTTTGTGTGACGTACCAGTCGCTGTTGACGATGCCGCGGTCGTTGATGGTTCGGCTCGGGCCGCCCAAAGAGAAGTTATCTTGGGTGCCCCCGTAGACGTTGTAGAACGGTGTGGCATTGTCCACCGCCACGCGGTAGAACTGCGTGACGGGCAGATTGGACTTGAAGTGCCAGCTACTCGCGTGGTCCCAGGTCTCATAAAGTCCACCGTCACAGCCGAGCACCAAGTGCTTGGGGTTGGTGGGGTCGATCCAAGCGACGTGGTTGTCCACGTGCTTGCCGCGCTCGCCCAGGCCTTTGAAGGTCTTGCCGCCGTCTTCAGACCATTGGGCATAGGTGTCCATGGAGTAGACGACATCGACGTCATGGGGGCTCGCGAAGAGTTCCACATAGTAGTTACCGCTGGTGGCGTGGTCGCTTTGCTTCTTAAAGCTGGCGCCGCGGTCCGAACTCCGATACAAGCCGTGTCCCTCGACCATGCAATAGATCACATCGGGGTTCACGGGAGAAATGGCGAGGGCGAATCGGCCTTTATCGCCATTGGGGAGACCGTTTTTCAATTCATTCCACGTCTCGCCTCCGTCTTCCGATTTGTACAGGCCGCTTTCGGGACCGCCCGATATATAGGTCCACACATGGCGTCGGCGTTGGTGGGCCGTCGCGTAAAGCACTTTAGAGTTACGAGGATCCACATGCACTTCGTTGAAGCCCGTGTGGTCCGAAACATGAAGGACCCGGCGCCAGTTTTGGCCGCCGTCCGTCGTCTTGTAGATGCCGCGGTCGCCACCCGGACTCCACACAGGACCGTAGGCTGCGACCCACACAATGTTGGAATTCGTGGGGTGCACGGCAATCATGCCAATGTGTTCGGAATTCTTGAGGCCCATGTTGGTCCATGAATGGCCACCGTCTTGCGAGCGGTAAATGCCATCGCCATAGGCTACCGAGCGTTGGTTATTGTTCTCACCTGAACCGACCCAAACGGTGTTGGGGTTGCTGGGATCCATCGTGACGCAGCCAATCGAATAGGAGCCCTCGCCGTCAAAAACGGGTTCAAAGGACAAGCCGTGGTTTTCCGTGAGCCACACCCCGCCTGAGGCCGTGGCGATGACCCAGCGGTCGGGATTGCTCGGATCAACGGCAAAATCAGCAATTCGGCCCGAGGTCACCGCGGGTCCAATGGAGCGCCATTTCAATGCGCTCGTACTCTGCCCAAAAAGGGTTACGGCCGTAAAAAGTAGGAGGGCCGTCCAAGTCATGTTCTTCATGACCCTAAAATAGGGCAGAAGGGCTTACCTCAGACGAACGGAATACGTCGCCACCAACATGGCGGTGGCGCTCGGCAAAGGAATCACCTCGCGACTCAGAGGGTGGAGGATTTGCCCCCGACGGAATTGCCCCACCAAGGCGAGGTCAAAAAACCATTCGTTGCCGCGCAGGCCCCAACCCGTAGACAGTTGTTGATAGCCCGAATGCTCCTTGAATGGACTCGCTTTCGTGGTCAAGCGGTACCCAGCACGAAACGATTGGGCATCGCGCCGCCATTCTGTGCCGAGCCGCACATCGTGGCTTCCCTGCAGCTCGCGGCCAATTTCTTGGCCAATGACCAGGAATTCGACGGGGGAGTGGATGGGATTTTGGACCGCCCCCGTGTAGCGGTATTCGGCCGAAACAAAACCTTGGTTATCGATCACCTGGGCAATCCCTATCCCGGCGGTCGAAGGCTGAACCGTTTGGAAGGACTCGTCTTGGTAGAGTTCAAAGGCATCGACGCCCACGTTGGCTGGATTGGCGGGGTTGTCATAAATACGATAGCGGTAATACCAACTGGAACGCAACAGGGAGGTTCCAGTCCAGAACGCCGATATACGTGTGCCTTCCCCCACTTTGGCCAGCATGCCCAGGCGGAAGCGCAGGCCCCCACTTCGCAAGCTGTCCAGTTGGCGGGTGTAAATATTGAGTAGGTAGCCATCTTGGGCATAGGGATACTCGAAGATGCTCAAACGCTCGCTACTGCGCAGTTGGAGGTATTCGACCCCGGCACCCAGCGATATGCGGTCCGTTCGCACCGCCACGCTGCCTTGGGTTTGGCTGATTTTTTGGTCGCGCTCCATGTAGAGGTACTGGGTCTCGGGGGTGCCCACCATCAAGGGGTACAGGGAGACCCCATCGTACTCGAGGACATAGGCTTGGTAGGC
>DNWN01000072.1:0-3452 GCA_003507115.1 Cryomorphaceae bacterium
ACCGTCCACCATTGCGTTAGGAAGGGGTTGATGTTCTGGTAGACATACCATGGGGTCGTCACCGTGTCGATGGGGTCCATGTATTCGGCCCCCAAGAGGTAGACGACATAGCCACTCGCGCCGGGGACCATGTTCCAGCTGACGCGGAAAGAATCTGGGCAGGCCCAGTCCATGTTGAGGTTGGTGGGCACGCCGACATAGCCCAGGCGAAAATCGACGCTATCCGATTGCGTTCCACGGCTGATGCGCAGCATCAGGCTGTCACTCGCGCCTGCCGGCACCGAAAACGTGGCCTGGCGGGCATTGGCGGCGGCGGTGGCAAAGGAGGTCCAAGCGCCTCCGTTGTTGCTGTATTCCAGGGTAAAGGTGCCCGTTCCATCTGGGGCATCCCAGCGAACCGGGATGGTCGTGCTCGCAGGCAGGACTTCGCCACCTACTGGATAGGTCAACTCGACGTCCTGCTCCACGAAGGACCAGGTCACCCAATAGGCTTGCGGGCCAGCGGGGACTGTCGCCCCGTTCACAATCACTTTGTAGGTGCCTCCCGAAGGATTTGCCAGGGTAAACTGCTCGCTGTTGTTCAAGCTATCCACGGCGCGCTGGGCATTGGCGTTCAAAGCGGTGGCTGTCGCGGTGGGGTTGAGAACCCAAGGATTCCATGATTGAGCATCGAGAACTAAGGTGGCATTCAGATCGTTGACCAGGGCAGTACCCGCATTGACGAGGGCTTGGGGATCGGTCCAGGAAACCATCACGCGCAGCTCCCCGAGTCCAGCGGGCACCACGATGGAAATCGTATCGGTTTGGTTTTGGCTTACGTTGTCTGCGACAATCCAATTGTTTTCTATCGCCTTCGCGGAGCGCAGTGCATTGGCGCGGCCATAACCATATTTAAAATCGGGACCGGGATTGCCCAAATCGTCCGCGTTGTTCATCAGGATGGCCTTCATCAAACCGCCGGCAGGTTCGTTACCCGCATTGTTCTGTTTGTATGCATCATAGAGTTGAGCCAATACCCCAGCTATTCCAGGGCAGGCCATGGACGTGCCGGTAATGCTCCGGTAATCATTGGGTGAGAGGCAGGAATATACATTGGTTCCCAAGGCGGCAATGTCCGGCTTGATGCGGCCATCGTGTGCAGGGCCTCGGCTGGAGGATCCGGCGATGAGGTCGGCCCCGGTAACATTCGCCGTGGCGATGACATTCTTACCCTGCTTGTGGCCACCCGTAATGTTGCCCCAGCCGCTGCCGGCGCCGTAATTGCAATTCGCCGTACCGTTGTTGCCAGCGGAGAACACGTGTACCAAAGAGTAGTTTTGGATCGCGTCTTCGTCCATTTGGCGAGTGAAGGCGGTGTAGCCGGCATTGCAGCCGTTGGAGTAGGACGAAGCCGTAATGCGCACATCGTAGGTGCCGTAATCCGCGTCCACATCGTTGAGATTGTCTGGATAGTCGTAATACACCAGCATGGCACCCGGGGCTTGCCCTTCGCCATCTGGATCCAGGTTACCTGCGCCAAAAATGGTTCCCGCCACGTGGTCGCCGTGGGCGCCATACGAAGGGCTGGATTTATTGGCCAGGACGCGCCCTTTGAAGTCAATGTGGGGTTGGATGTCTCCATCGTCTCCATGGCCCACTACGACGCCCGTGCCATCGTAGGCGCGGCCCCCGGCATAGGGGACCCGGATTGCGTTGCTTCGGTGGTTTTTGGTCCCAATCATGTTTTCGGGTTCTGCGGGCGCCTCCTTCTGCTGGACCAAGGTGATGTAGGGATGGCTGGCGAGGGCACGGAGATCATCGGGCGAAACCACCGCTCGGAATCCGCTGCCGAGGTCTTCCAGGATTTGACCCTGAGCAAGGAGATGCGCTTCGACGGCACCTTTGCTGGATGCAGGGTAGTATTCGACATAGACTTCCCACTGGCTACCCACCCACACATAGTCAGGTACGTTGCCGGTGTGTAGTTGGCTCGTGAGTTTCATGTCGGGCAACAGCGGCGAGATGTAGGCCAAACCGCTAGCGTCTAAGAGCCCTTGAAGATGAGCGTCGCTGAGATTCAAATAGGCCAGGTAGCTCTTGTGAGGCAGGTAGCCCAAAATTTCCAAGCCCCCTTGCTCTAAGATGTTACGTTGGGCTTCGGTCCAAATCTGCTCCACACCGAGAACACGAAGCACGTTGGTTGAGCCACGCTCCCCGGGGGTACGTTGTTGGTATGTATCTTCGGTCACTTCCGGCAACGCATAGGTGCCCGATTGGAATTTGACGCGCGACCCATAGGACGATTGAGCCAAAGCCGCGCTATTAAATAGGCAAAGGGCGATGAACGGAATGGAAAAAGACTTAAACATGAATGCAAGGAATTTTGAGCGTGCAAAACGAAAGGTGGAAGATATGACACGTACCGTCCAGTTTTGTTTATTCTTTGTTTTTTCTACGGTTTTGGGTGCGCAATCTCTGCCCAACTTCCACAGCCCCAGTGAAGGGAAATTTCACCTGGACCAGCGCGCGGAATCTATGCGCATTCTCTACATCGCGGCTCACCCGGACGACGAGAATACGCGCTTGATCGCGCACTGGTCCCAATTCAATGGCTACGACGTGGCCTATTTGAGCCTCACCGAAGGGGAGGGAGGGCAGAACATCCTGGGCCCCGAACTAGGTGAAGCCCTGGGCGTCATCCGACGTGAGGAGCTCTATGCGGCGCGCCGTTTGGACGGAGCCACGCAATACTTTGGAGGTGCGGCCGACTTTGGCTATTCCAAAACCGTCGACGAGACCCTGGAAAAGTGGAATGAAAATGAGGTGCTCGCGCGCATCGAGGCGGTGGTGAAGGAATTTAAACCGGACGTCATCGTCACCCGCTTTCCTCCGGACGCACGCGCTGGGCACGGCCACCACACGGCCTCCGCTGTTCTCGCTATCCGAGCTTTTGAACGCCTCCAATCTATGGGGCGCCGCGGCGGATATGCCCCCAAGGCCCTCTACTGGAATACCTCCTCTTGGTGGGCGAAAGACCTCGAAAATGCCGTCTCCGGCGATTCACTCGAAGTGCTGCAAATCGGCGGCTTCATTCCCGAATTGGGCCAATCCTCTTTGGAAATTGGAACCTTGGCGCGGGGAATGCATAAGTCCCAGGGCTTTGCGGGCATCACGGACCGCGGAGAGCGCACGGAATACCTTCGACTGCTCAAAGGCGAACCCATCGATTGGACCCCGCCGACATTTGTAGCAAGTTCGGCCCCTATGCCCATCCCCGGACTGTATGCAGAATGGACAGCCGACTCGCCCTACCTCGTCGATTCTCTACAGGCACGGGTCACCGTCATCAACGAGTCGGCGGAAGCGATTCGAGTTCGGCGCGCTCTAGACAAGAATTCGGGGGCACATATCCCGCCGTATACTTTTTTACAACCCGGTAAAACCTACAGCTTCCCCGCCAACCTCTACGCCAA
>DNWN01000072.1:3503-5849 GCA_003507115.1 Cryomorphaceae bacterium
AGCCCGGAATACGTCACGTCGGACCGCATCAAAGGGGAGCTCCGCCGCCCGGTGCAGTTGACGCCGCGGTATTCGATCAGTTACGACGTTCCCTGCCTGGTGGTAGGTGGTAGTGCCACCCTGAACGTCCACCTTCACCGCTACGGGGCCCTCCCCGAAGAATCCGTGCGGCTGGATTTTCAAGGGGATGGGGTGTTCGTCGGTAAAGACAGCGCTGTACGCTTCCTAGCGGGCCAGTCGGTGATGCACCTTTCGATCGCCGTGAGGAAGCCTACGCGCGGTAAAGCCGGACAAACCCGCGGAAGCCTCACAGCCTACCTCCACGGCGATGAAGTCCCGCTAATGACGGCCATACCCATTCGCTACGACCACATTCCCCACCAGGAAGTGTGGGTGGACGGCAGCTTGCCTATAGTAACGGCAGACATTGCGGTTCCTAAAGGCTTGCAGGTGGGATACATCGACGGGGCGGGTGACGATGCGCCGGAAGCCATGAAGCAACTTGGGGTGGAGGTCAAGCGCTTGAATGCCGCGACCTTGACCCTAGAGGATTTGAAGGGATTGACCTCGGTGGTGTTGGGCATTCGGGCCTTTAATGTGAACCAAGGACTGGTGGCGGCGCAACCCGTGCTGGAGAATTGGGTCCAGAACGGGGGCCACCTCATTATCCAGTACAACACGGCCACGCGCGACCAAGTGACCGACCATATGGGCCCCGTGCCCTTCAAGCTGGGACGCGATCGCGTGACGGTGGAGGAAACGCCCGCGACCTTCCTGGCGCCCACGCACCCCATGATGACCTATCCCAACGCCCTTTCAGAGGCGGACTTTGCCGGGTGGGTGCAAGAGCGCGGACTCTACTTTGCGAGCGAGTGGGACAAAGCCTTTGTCCCTTTATTGGAATGGGCCGACCCAGGCGAAACCCCCAAGCAAGGCGCATGGATCACGGCCCCTTCGGGTGAAGGACAAGTGACCTACTGTGGTTTGTCCCTCTTCCGAGAATGGCGTGCTGGCGTGCCAGGCGCCTACCGCATTCTGGCTAACCTCCTAGCCTTCCAAACCGCTGGGCATGGGAAGTGAACTAACGGCCCTCGACTGGTGGGCCCTCTCTGGGACGATCGGACTCATCGCCTTCTATGGCATGTGGAAAACGCGTCAGCGCTCCACTGGCTTAGAGTTTTTGACGGGTAAGCATGAAAGCCATTGGGCCACCATTGGACTAGGTATCATCGCAACACAAGCCTCGGCGATCACCTTTATTTCCACCCCCGGTCAGGGTTTTTCGGATGGTTTGGGCTTTGCACAATTCTACTTTGGGATGCCCATTGCCTTGTTGGTCATCGGCGTCTGGATCGTCCCGAGATATATGGCCGCGGGCGTCGGGACAGCCTATGGCTACCTAGAAAATGTCTTTGGATCTCGGGTGCGTTTACTGGCCGCTGCGCTCTTTCTGATGTCTCGAAGCTTGGCCGCAGGCATCACCCTCTATGCGCCCGGCATTGTCTTGTCCGCGGTCCTAGGGTGGGATTTGAATACCACCATCGTACTCACCGGGGCGGTCGTGGTCTTCTATACCGTATTTGGGGGGTACAAGGCCGTGGGGGTGACCCAGACAGCCCAAATGACGGTCATCTTCAGTGGACTATTTGCAGCCGCCTATTTTTTGGTGGAACGCATGCCGGAAGGGGTGGGTCTGGCGGAATCCTGGGATTTAATGGCCGTCTATGAGCGGACCAAAGTTTTGGATTGGTCGATCGACCCGGCGAACCGCTATACCGTGTGGTCCGGGCTAGCCGGCGGCTTCTTTCTGGCTATGTCCTACTTCGGCACGGACCAAAGCCAGGTGGGCCGTTACCTCGGTGGGAAGAGTCTTCGCGAAATCCGCATCGGAATGAGCATGACTGGCCTAATCAAAATCCCTATGCAACTATTCATCTTGGGGCTGGGATTGCTGCTATTTACCAACATGCATTTTACTGAGGAGCCACTTTGGCATAATCCGGCCGTCCGTCAAGTTTGGGAAGAAAACCCTGACCATCAAGGAGTCGATCAGGCGTGGAAAGCGCTCCAGGCCGAACGGCGTCAAGCGGCGACGGCCTTCGTGCAGGGCGCTGACAATGCTTTGCAGTTGCAGGCCATGGAAAGCCAGCGGTTGGTACTCAAGGAGGCCGCGGTTCAAGAGGTGAAACAGGCGTATCCCCATCTTGAGACGAAGGACACGGACTATGTCTTTTTGGGCTGGGCGCTGAAAGCCTTGCCCTCAGGCATGCTTGGGCTCTTGCTGGCGGTGATCCTCGCAGGGGCCATGTCTAGTGCTAGTGCCGAACTTAACGCTCTGTCGGCCAC
>DNWN01000080.1 GCA_003507115.1 Cryomorphaceae bacterium
AAGGCTAGAGAGCACGCGCTACGCCCTGAGGCTAGAGGGCGCAGCTTGCCTACATAAAGTCTTTGCTCCCTCTACTGCACTTGAAGCCGCTCAACAAAAAGTTGACCCAAAGACGTCTCCGCGCGGATCACATAGATACCGGCGGGGATGCCTTGACTACTCCAGGAAACTTTCGATGACGACGGCTTACTAGACCAAAGCATTCGGCCATCCGCCGTCCACATTTGAACATTCAGTAGCGGGGCATTTGGAGATGTGAGTTCAATCCTATCCCCCACTTGAAGGAGCTGAATGGCATTCGCGTCCGTTTCTGGAACGCCAATGCCCGAAATTACCACTTGACTTTGAGCACTATCCGCGGTGCAGGCATTGTAGGCCACGCATGAAACGGTGTAGGTGCCATTTGAAGCGTACACGTGACTAGCCGTGCTATCGGTGGTGCTCAAGGTTTGCCCATCCCCAAAGTCCCAATACACAGAATCCACCGCCGAGTTGAGGGAGAAATACGCAGAATCCAAGAAACTTGCCGTGGAAAAAGCGGCGGAAAGCGCGTCACAGACCGTGATGGTGGCGCAAAGGCTATCGGTGCTGCACGCATTGTAGGCTACCCCGCAGATGGTGTAGGTGCCGGGTGCGCTGAAAATGTGTTGAACCGACGAAGAGGTATCCGCTACGCCGGAACCATCACCAAAATCCCAGTAGATCGAGTCTGCATTCAGACTCGAATTCGATAGGGTCAATGTAGTATTGGAGGTCAGCCACTGGAACGCCAGCGTGGGGGCCAAGCACGGATTGATATCTACGCGTTGGGCATAGGGACGCCCATTCCCGGTTCGATCTTCAACCCATGCGCCGATGACCATGCCGTTGTGAATGGGGAGGAGGTCAATTCGACTCTTTGTCCCGGTCGAATTGGTCGCAAAATCAATTTCTGCTGGGGTATTCAAAAAATTCCCCAACGTATCCAATTCCACCAAAAGCAAATCCTTGGGGAAAACGCCGTTGCTGTTGCCATCCGACACCAAGAAAACGGGGTGATCGTCCCAAACTTGCAAATGCCCGCGGTGCGAAATGTCCGATGTACCAATGGTGTAGACCACTTGGCCATTCGTCCCTAAAAGTCGAGCCCCCGTATGGGCATGGAGTTTTTGAACAGACTCCCCCATATTTCCTTGGCTCGTAGTAGTCATTTCGGCGATGGCCCAGAGGTATTTGGAATCATCCCCTCGCGCCAAACGCATACTGCGTTCATATAACGTGTTTTGGGTCCCGAAATCCACCCCATTGGCGCCCCAAGGCAAGGTTCCATTCGGATTAATGCGCTGGATGAAGGACTGCAAATTGGAGCCTTGAGCCCCTCCGTATCCAAAATAAGCGGTGTCTCCTCGTTGGATAAAGTCATAGCGATTGAATGCATAGGTATAGGTCCCACTTGAGAGGGGGACTGGGGCTGTCCAAACCGCCGTGCCCGCCGTGCTGTAACAGTGTGCATAGGGCAAAGCGGAGGGCGAGAAACCGGCTTTATTATGAAAAACGAACATGAACTTATTATTGCTCATTTCAATAAACTCCCCAGGCCAAGATTGGTGCGTTGAGACCACTGGAGTTACGGTTATCGGGGTGGTCCACATGGACGTCCCCGTGGCTGAATACTTCTTGATCACCGCATGGCTACCTGGCAAGTAGGCCACAATCAGTTCGCCAGAATTCAATGGTAGAAGCCGAACACTGTATCCTTGACCAATCGTTATTCCATTCGTTCCCCATTGTTTGGTGCCTGAAGGGCTCACCTTGTGCACCCGTGCATCACCATTTCCCCCGGTTCCCGTGATGCCTATGTACGCATTGTTGGTATTATCCACTTTTAAATCCCAGGTTACGGTCGAAGTGCTCATTCCAATGCTATTGTCGACGATCATGCCATTGGGCCCGAATTGGGGCGTGCCGCTGGTATCCAAAAGCTGGAGCCGCATTTCATAGTACGTCGGTCCAGAAACGGGCGCCCAAAACGCGATGTACGTTCGGCCGTCATTCGTCGCCGCCGTCATCATATCGTCCGTATTCACATTTGCCGCCAACGTGTTCAATGCCGTATTGGGCGTCCATTGGGCCATCAAAGGAAAGCTGATTACGACTAAAGCGCTAAAAATGAAGGGTTTCATGTTCAAGGGGGTTTGGTTAAAGGTAGGAGCATTCTGACCTTAATTGTTCTCGTGTACCTTCGTCCAAGGCCCTTTTTTTATCATTTATGAAAAACATCTTCATCACCCTAGGCGCCGCCATGGCGGGCATGCTGCTCAACGGGCTATTGATTGCCTACAGTTCCTATTTCGTGGCACCCCCGGCAGGTGCAGATTTGACGACCGAAGAAGGATTGTTAGCGGCCATGCCCTTGATGGAACCCCAGCATTTTTTGATGCCCTTTTTGGCCCATGCGCTCGGGACCTTTCTCAGTGCGGTCCTGGTCAGCCGTTTCGCGACCGAACGCACATTCTCCCGCGCCATGCTGCTCGGCTTCCTCTTTCTCGCAGGCGGCATCAGTATGGTCCGAATGCTCCCCTC
>DNWN01000041.1:0-3960 GCA_003507115.1 Cryomorphaceae bacterium
CGTCGACTTGCCCGCGCCGTTCGGCCCCATGAGCCCCAACGCGGACCCCGCGGCCACCTCCAAATCCAAGGGCTTCAAGGCCCAGTAGTGGGTGCCTTGGAAGGAGCCCCGGCCAAAATAGCGTTTGGCGAGCCCCTGGGTTTGAAGTGCGAGGTGAGAGGGCAGGCTCATAGGTCGTCGATCAAGGTGCGTTCAACGGCTTTCAGGGCCCAGGTGCCCGTGACAAATAGGCCAAAGGCCACGCCAAAAGAAATCAGGTGGTAGTCGTTCCAATTGCCCAGCCCCAGCCAGCCAAAGCGCATGCCATCCGCCATCCCCACGAAGGGATTCAGGTAGAGGAGCCAGGACTGGTCGCCCAGGGCGCTGGCGAAGCGTTCAGTCGGATAGGCGATCGGGGTCAGCAAGAATAGGCCTTGCACCAAAAAGGGAAGCAGCGCCAAACCGTCGCGGTACCGCACCGAAAGGGCCGCAATCCAATAGGCTAGCCCCAAAGCTGCGCAGAGCCCGACTCCGCCAAAGAGAAGGACCCAGTGCAGTCCCTCCAGCCATNNACCAGGGCTACTCCCGCCTTGCTCAGAGGGAGGGCCGTTCGGGGAAAGAAGATCTTGCTGACGATGTGCTGGTTATGCACCAAGCTCGGCGCGCCTTGCAAAAGAATGTGCTGAGCCATCAGCCAAGCGGGCAGAGCGGCAAAGGCATAGAGGGGATAGGAGAGGCCCTGGGGCGCCTCCACCTTCACGATCCACGAAAAGACGATCAGGACGATGGCGGCGGCCAAAAGCGGCTGTCCAAGAGACCACAGCCAACCCATGCGCGTTTGGGCGTAGCGCAGTTGTAGGTCGCGACGCGCAAAAGCCCAGGCGACGCTCCGTGCACGTCGCATCTCCGCAGCGCTTCTGCGCCACAGCGGGTCTTTTGCGTGCACGGTCGTCAGGGGTTTACTCATAGCGGAGCGCTTCAATCGGATCCAGTTTAGCGGCTTGTCGGGCTGGATACCATCCGGAGAGGATGCCCACCAAGACCGAAACAACCAAAGCTAAGATCATCCATTGAATCGGAAAGACAGCCGGGGAATTCATGATGACGGCCATTCCGTTGCCAACGGCCAGACCCAGGATGGTCCCCATGAGGCCCCCGATGAGGCTAACGAGAATCGCCTCTGCCAAGAATTGAAGGACAATGATTTGCTGGTTCGCACCCAGCGCTTTACGCGTGCCGATCTCTCGGGTTCTTTCCGTCACAGAAACGAGCATAATGTTCATGAGGGCCACGGAGGCGCCGAGAAGTGTAATGAAGCCAATTAAGGCCGCGCCCATACCGACTGAGCTCAATGATTCAATGAGCATGGCCGACAGACTGTCGCTGCGGCGGATGTTGAAATTATTTTCTTCTCCGGGGCGCAGTTTGCGGATGGCGCGCATGCTCGCGATAGAGGCATCAATCGTTTCATCCAACTTGAGTGGGTCAGAGGCCATCACGCTCGTCACATAAGAGGAATTCATCGTTCCAAAATCATGATGGCCCGTCATCAAGGGTAAAAAGACGACATTATCATTGTTCATAAATCCGGTATTGCCCTTCGGGGCAGACATGCCTATGATCGTGTAGGGCTTCGTTCCGTTAATTCGAATGCGCTTTCCGACCGCATCCCCCTTGGGAAAGAGTTTGGAGGCGACGTCCGGGCCAATGACGGCGACGGCGCGCGCTTCATTGAGTTCGATGGGGGAGAAGTAGCGCCCTTCGGCCAGCTCAATGGCGCTGACTGTAGGGTAATTCTTGTCAGCCACCAAGATGCCTACATTGGGATTGGTTTCTGTACCCTCAAAAAAAATAGTGGCCGTATTGGTGGCGTAATCACTTACACTCGAGAGGATGCCCTTTTTCTCTAGATTCTCCCGGAGCTTGATGGCGGTGCGCAAAGGGATTTTGGGTTGTTCCTTCTCCCGGATACCATTACGACCAATTTGGATGTTCATTCCGCCTTGCTGGATGGTGAAGGTATTTGCTCCCATGGAGTTAAACTGGCCCGAAATACTGCTTTCCATGACGCTTGTGGCCGTGAGCATGCCCACGAGGGCGGTGATTCCTATGGCGATGATGAGCGCGGTAAGTATCGCCCGAAGTAGCTGAGCCCTAAGGGCTTGGATGGCAATCTTCACAGCTTCAGTTAGGACGGAAATCGGTATTTTGCGCATATTCAGGTAAAGGTAGTGGGTGGATGGCTTGGCTCTCTAACTTTGCAGTCTCATGAAGCTGAACAAATTACATGCCGCACTCGCCTTGGTTCTGGGGTCGATGACTCTCCAAGCGCAATACGTTTATCTGGATTTCCAAGATACCACGGTGTCCCAAAACGGCCACTTTGTCGACATTGACCTGAACAATGATACGGCCTACGACTTTCGCTTCACGCTGTTGCGCGACACGGGGACGACGACGAACTTAATTGATGCGGCCATTGTCTCGCCTTTTGATTCAGTAACCTCGGGCATTTTCGGTCAGCAGCGCGGACTGTTCCACTATGCCGACCGCTTGGAGGTGGGTGACCTCATTTCTGCGACGGCCTCGTCGTGGCAGGGGATGTCTCCAACCGATGAATACGGAACCATTGATTACCGCTTTGATAGCGTGCACGACCCCTATTCTCAATGGCAGGCTCCCTATACGGACGGATTCTTAGGAGCTCGGATTGAAAAGGATGGCGCCTACATCTACGGCTGGATTCGCCTAGAGCTCGCGGCGGATGGCAAGTCGTTCACCTTGAAGGATTGTGCCTACCAACAAAAAGCAGACAGCACGATCGAAGCGGGTCACCTATGGATTAGCCTGGACGACCGGGTGTTGGAGGGCTACCGCTGGGCCCGTCAGCATGAAGCGATTTACTTGCAACGCCCTCAGAACCATCCCTCGACCCAGGTCTCGGTTTATGCCATGACCGGCCAATTGCTGCTTCAAGGAGCCTGGACGGATGCTGAATGGGCGATTCCGTCTTCCCTCACACGGGATTCCATGATCCTTGTGGTGGTGCAATCCCCCGAGGGCACCTGGATTCAGCGCATTCCCTTGCGCTAGGGTTTCAAAAATTTTTCAATTATTCCCGCATATGGGAAGAAAATCTGCAATGATTTCGGCGAAATCCGAAGTAATTTCGCATTAAATACCCCTATCTATGGCTTTTGATATTGAGATGATTCGCGGTTTCTACGAGCGCTTCCCCGGTCGCGTCGCTGCTGCCCGTACGGTCGTTGGTCAACCTTTGACCTTGTCGGAGAAAATCTTGTATGCGCACTTGTGGCAAGGCGATGCCACGGAAGCCCACCAACGTGGTGCTTCGTACGTGGACTTTGCCCCGGACCGAGTGGCTATGCAGGATGCCACAGCTCAGATGGCCCTTCTCCAGTTCATGCAGGCGGGTCGGAAGCAAGCAGCTGTTCCCTCCACGGTGCATTGCGATCATTTGATTCAAGCGCGTGTCGGTGCGACCGCAGATTTGCAAGATGCGGTAAACAAGAGTAATGAGGTATTCAACTTTTTGGCCTCGGTCTCCAATAAATATGGTATTGGTTTTTGGAAGCCTGGTGCGGGAATCATCCACCAAGTGGTCCTAGAAAACTATGCATTCCCTGGTGGGATGATGATCGGCACGGACTCTCACACGGTGAACGCCGGCGGTCTGGGCATGGTGGCGATTGGGGTTGGCGGTGCGGACGCCGTCGACGTGATGGCCGGCATGGCGTGGGAGTTGAAGTTCCCCAAACTCATCGGCGTCAAATTGACGGGAGAACTCAATGGATGGACTTCCGCCAAAGACGTCATCCTCAAAGTAGCGGGTATCTTGACCGTCAAAGGCGGAACGGGCTGCATCGTCGAGTACTTCGGCGAAGGCGCTCAATCGCTCTCCTGTACGGGCAAGGGCACCATTTGCAACATGGGGGCTGAAATTGGCGCCACCACCTCCAC
>DNWN01000041.1:3986-5460 GCA_003507115.1 Cryomorphaceae bacterium
GCGGATTTGGCCAACACCGTGGCCTCGGAATTGACGGCCGACCCCGAGGTCTACGCAAACCCCGAGAAGTACTTTGATCAAGTGATCGAAATCAACCTGTCTGAATTGGAGCCCCATGTCAACGGTCCATTCACGCCGGATTTGGCCACCCCGATTTCCAAGCTGGGCGAAGTCGCCAAAGCCAACGGTTGGCCCATGGACATCGAAGTCGGTTTGATCGGCTCCTGTACCAACTCTTCGTACGAAGACCTGACGCGTGCCGCCTCCATAGCCAAGCAAGCCGCGGCCAAGAAATTAACGGTCAATGCCGAATATTCGGTAACCCCCGGCTCAGAGCAAGTGCGTTACACCGCCGAGCGCGACGGTTTGCTCGACGAGTTTGAAGCGATTGGCGGCAAAGTGTTCGCCAATGCCTGTGGACCCTGTATCGGTCAATGGGCACGTGAGGGCGCGGACAAGGGAGAGAAGAACACCATCGTTCACTCCTTCAACCGCAATTTCGCCAAGCGTGCCGACGGCAATCCCAACACGCACGCCTTTGTAGCGTCTCCTGAACTGGTTACGGCCTTGGCCATTGCCGGTCGATTGGACTTCAATCCCTTGACGGACACCCTCACCAACCAAGACGGCGAGGCGGTGAAGCTCGACGCCCCCGTGGGCGAAGAGCTCCCAGCACGCGGTTATGCGGTCGAAGATGCCGGCTACCAAGCGCCCGCAGAAGACGGCAGCCACGTGGTCGTAGCGGTCAATCCAGAGAGCCAGCGCCTCCAATTGCTTGATTCTTTCGCCGCATGGGATGGCCAAAACATCACAGGCGCCAAGTTGCTCATCAAAGCCCAAGGCAAGTGCACCACCGACCACATTTCGATGGCCGGTCCTTGGTTGCGCTACCGCGGTCACTTGGACAACATCGCCAACAACACCTTGACGGGCGCCGTGAACGCCTTTAATGGGGCGACGAATTCCGTTCTGAATGCCTTGACCGGGGAGTACGGCGAGGTTCCGGCCGTCCAGCGCGAATACAAAGCGGCGGGCATTCCCACCTTGGTGGTCGGGGATCAGAACTATGGCGAGGGGTCTTCTCGTGAGCACGCTGCCATGCAGCCCCGTCACCTCGGTGTTCGGGCCGTTTTGGTGAAGAGCTTTGCACGGATCCACGAAACCAACCTCAAGAAGCAAGGCATGCTGGCCTTGACCTTTGCCAATGAGGCGGATTACAACCGCATTCAAGAGCACGATGCCATCGACTTTGTGGACCTGAAGGACTTCGCTCCGGGCAAGCCCTTAACGTTGGTTTTCCGCCATGCCGATGGCAGCGAAGACCGCGTGGTAGCGCAGCATACCTACAATGAACAGCAGATCGCCTGGTTTAAGGCGGGCTCTGCTCTCAACCTCATCAAACAAGAACAAGGTTTGTAAACCGTAGGTTGATAAGTTCTCCAAGCCGCATCCCCAAAAGGCTGCGGCTTTTTTT
>DNWN01000092.1:0-239 GCA_003507115.1 Cryomorphaceae bacterium
GGCGACGAACTGTATCCCTTCTTGCACGACGACGGCTATCTCTATTTTGCTTCGAGCGGCCTTCCCGGCATGGGAGGCTTTGACCTATTCCGCGTGGAATTGGGTGCCGACGGAATGCCGACAGGGATTCCCGAAAACCTCAAGGCTCCCATCAATAGCCCGGCCGATGACTTTGGTATTCTCCTGCGCCCAGGTGGCCTTCAGGACGGCTACTTTGTGTCCAACCGCGAGGGCGGCCA